>JAWKNW010000029.1 GCA_041391505.1 Rhodothermales bacterium | reverse complement strand
CGGAGGATGGACCCGTCCAATCGCTCACGACGACGTTCAAGATGATCAACGTCGACATGGAGCGCGCGCGCGGCGTATCGAAAAAGGAGCTGCACGAACGCATGGCCGCCGCGATCGCGACGGGGCGTTACGCGCTGCCCCGCAAGGAGGGCAGCATCCACATCACGCCGGTCGACGGGGTGATGGCGACGAACATGACCCGTGTCGGCGACATCGACGCCACGGATGCCATGCAGCTCACCCGCGCGGAAATCGAAGGCCGGCGACAGGCCATGGCCTATGCCGGTTTTCTGGTGGATTGCGTGCCCGGCTACGAAAAGGCCACCCTGGCGGGCCTGAGCCACCAGATCGGCGTCCGCGAGACGCGGCGGATCCACGGCGCCTACCGGCTGACCCGGGCCGATGTCCTCGGCGCCCGTTCGTTCGACGACGCCATCGCCCGCTGCGGCGCGCCGATCGAGGAACACCACGCCGGCGGCGACACGCGCTGGGAATACCTGCCCGCGGGCCGGACCTACGACATCCCGTACCGGTGCCTGGTGCCGCGCGATGTCGGCGGATTGCTGGTGGCGGGGCGGTGCCTGTCGGCGGATCACGACGCCCACGCCTCGGTGCGGAGCATGGGGCAATGCATGGCCATGGGGCAGGCCGCCGGCGTCGCAGCTGCGCACTGTGTGCGGGCGGATCGCTTGCCGGAAGATGTGGATGTGGCGCGACTGCGCGAACGGCTCGCCGAACTCGGAGCCGTCCTATGACGCAGCCCCTGTCAAATCGGTCGGTTCAACGTCCCGTGGCCGGTTCGTCAATCGGGCAGGCTCGAGGAGCTGGTGCGGGAGCCCGGCGTCGGGCGTTGCGGCACGACGGGCGGGAACGAGGGCGTATGCAGCAGGATCGTGTCGCGCAGCACCTGCATGTTGATCGGCTTGCTGAGGTAGTCGTCCATGCCGGCGTGGAGACACTGCTCGCGGTCGGAGTTTGTCGCGCTCGCCGTAAGCGCCACGATGACGGGCTGCCGGGAAAAGGGTCGCTTCCGCACTTCCGTGGTGGCTTCGACGCCGCCCATCAGGGGCATGTGCAGGTCCATCAGAATGATGTCGTAGGCCGTATGTTCGAGGGCTTTGAGCACTTCGATGCCGTTGACCACGAGATCCGCCCCGTAACCCAGCCGCTCGAGCATGCGCAGCGCGACTTTCTGGTTGACCTCGTTGTCTTCCGCGAGGAGGATCCGCGGTTGACGCGATATGGATGGGCGATTGTGCAAACGGCCTGGTGTCCGGAATGGCGATTGACAGACGGGTACCCAGCATGCTATTCATCACGCCGGCGCCCGATGCGGAGCGGACGGCATTTTACCGTATCGGTTTTCATGATGCAACCCGCCGTCCGCGCGCGATACGCAGGCGGTAAATAAGTACCTTACGCGGCGCCCGCGGGCGCCATCCCCAATACAGCGCAGTAAACGTATGATCAAAACAAGTGTGATTGGCAGTTATGCCTGGCCCTCGTGGTTCATCACGGCCGTCGACGCCATGCAGAGCGGGCAGTATGGCCCGAAGGACATCGAGGAGACGCTCAACGACGCGGTCGACCTGGCGCTCCGCGAGCAGGAGGAGGCGGGCATCGACATCCTGAGCGACGGCGAGATGCGGCGGCTCGGATTTTTTACCGCCGACTTTTACGGTCGCCTCACCGGGCTCACCGAATTGCCCCCGCTGCGCCGGCTCGGGCCCGGCGGGCACGACCAGCGCGAGCGCTACGAGGCGCACGAAGCGTTCGACGCGCCGAACGGCCTGGGCCTCGTGGCCGAATACCGGTACGCCAGCACCCGCACGACCCGGCCCCTCAAGGTGCCCGTTCCGGGGCCGTACACGCTCGCCGGCCGGATCATGCCCGGCGCCGTCTATCCGGACCGGATGGCGGTCGCGCACCGGTTCGCCGAACTCATCAACCGCGAGCTGAAGGCGCTCGTGGCGGCCGGGGTCGACTTTATCCAGCTCGACGAGCCCTCCGCCGCCGTGCACAAGGACGCGCCCAGGGCCTTTATCGACCTGTTCAACGGCATGCTGGAGGGCGTCGACGCGCGGATCAGCGTCCATCTCTGTTTCGGCAACTACATCGGCCGGCCGGTGGCGAATCGCACGTTCGCCCCGATCTTCCCGGCGATCCTCGATCTGAAGGTGGATGAGTTCGCCATCGAGTTCGCCAACCGCGAGATGGCGGAAATCGACGTGTGCGCCGCCATCGTCGAGGCCGGCAAGGACGTCGCGGCGGGGCTCGTCGACGTCAAGAACTATTTCATCGAGACGCCCGAGATCGTGGCGGACCGCATCCGCAAGACCCTCGCTTACGTGCCGGCGGAGCGCCTCACCGTGACGCCCGACTGCGGCTTCAGCCAGACCGCCCGCTGGGCGGCCCGCGCGAAGATGAACGCGATGGTTGCGGGCACGCGGATCGTCAACGCCGGGTTGTAGACGCCATGCCCGCCCATCCCATCGTGAGAACCGTGGCCGGCGACATTCCGGCCGATCGCCTCGGCGTCTGTTATCCGCACGAGCATGTGTTCGGCGCGCCCCCGGCCGGCATGGCGGCGACGGATTTCCGGCTGGACGACGAGGCGGCGGCGCTGCGGGAGGTGGGGTGGTTCCGCGAGGCCGGCGGCCGGGCGCTCGTGGACATGTCGACCCCGGACTACCAGCGCGACGCCGCCGGGCTGCGGCGCGTCTCCGATGCTACCGGCGTGCACATCGTCTGCGCCACGGGGTTCAACAAGGATACCTTTTCGCGGCCGTGGGTGGATCCTCGCTCGGTGGACGAACTCGTGGCGCTGTATGTCCGCGAGGTGACCGCGGGGATCGACGGGACGGACGTCCGCGCCGGCGTGATCAAGGCGGCGACGACCCTCCACGCGGTGTCCGACTGCGGCGAAAAGATGCTGCGTGCCGCGGCGCGGGCCCAGGCCATCACCGGCGCGCCGATCTCCACGCACACCGAGGCCGGCACGATGGCGCTCGAACAGGTCGCCCTCCTTCGCGAGGAGGGCGCCGATCCCCGGCGCGTCATCATCGGGCATATGGACCGCAAGCTGGAAATGGACTACCTGCGGGAG
Organism: Rhodothermales bacterium; assembly: GCA_041391505.1. Taxonomy (NCBI): domain Bacteria; kingdom Pseudomonadati; phylum Rhodothermota; class Rhodothermia; order Rhodothermales; species Rhodothermales bacterium. The sequence goes on along the minus strand of JAWKNW010000029.1, from coordinate 65,385 downwards.
GTGGCCGCGACGGGCGCGTTTCTCGGCATCGATCAGATCAGCAAGGAGAAGTACTACCCGGATCGGGCGCGGATCGACGCGATCCTGGCGCTGGCCTCGGAGGGGTTCGGGGGGCAGCTCCTGCTCTCGGGCGATCTGGCGCGGCGTTCGTACTGGCCGGCGTACGGCGGCGGGCCGGGGTTTACGTACATCCTGTGGCGGTTTGTGCCGTGGCTCCGCGAGGCCGGCGCGTCCGAGGCGCTGATCCGCGATCTGCTGGTACACAACCCGGCGCGGGCGCTCGGGTTTATCCCCCTCTCTACCCCCGAATCCGCCGGTACGTGACGAACCGGTAGCCGTCGCGCGGCCGCTCCTCCTCGATCTCGAACTCGCGCCCGACGAGGTGCTCGAACGGCGGGAAGAAGGCATCGCCGGCGTAGTCGCCCTCCACGAGCGTGAGCTCCAGCCGGTCGGCCATCGGGAGGAAGTAGGCGTAGACGTCGCCGCCGCCGCCGATATAGATGACCGGCTCGGCCTTGAGCGCGGTCAGCATGGCCTCGGCGGACGGGTACGTCTCGATGTCCGGAAACCCGTCGATCGCGCCGCGGGAGGTCAGCACGATGTTGCGGCGGTTTTTGAGGGGGCCATTGAACTGGTGGACGAGCGACTCGAAGGTCCGCCGGCCCATGACCAGCGGCTTGCCCAGCGTATGCTGCTTGAAGTGCTTGAGGTCCTCCGAGATGTGCCAGGGCAATTCGAGCCCCTTGCCGATGACCCGGTTGGATTCGGCGACGGCGGCGATCAGGACGATTTCAGGTCTGGGCACGGGTCGATCGGGGTTGGCGGGGGGCGCTAGACGGCCACCGGGGCCTTGATGGGGGGGTGGTGGCGGTAGTCGACGACCTCGAAATCCTCGTACCGGTAGTCAAAGATCGAGGGCGGTTTCCGTTTGATGACCAGTTTCGGCAGCGGTAACGGTTCGCGCGCGAGCTGCTCGTCCACCTGATCCAGATGGTTCGTATAGATGTGGGCGTCGCCGATGGTGTAGACGAGTTCGCCGACGTCGAGGTCGCACTGCTGGGCGATCATGTGGGTGAGCAGGGCGTACTCGGCGATGTTGAACGGGGCGCCCAGGAAGAGGTCGTTCGAGCGGATGTAGAGGGAGCACGAGAGCCGGCCATTCGCCACATAAAACTGGTAGAACATGTGGCAGGGCGGCAGCGCCATCTGATCGATTTCGCCCACATTCCAGGCATTGACGATGATGCGGCGCGAGTCCGGGTTTTTCCGGATCGCGTCGATGACGCCGGCGATCTGGTCGATCTCCCGCCCGTCCGCCGCCCGCCAGGCGCGCCACTGCTTGCCGTAGACCGGCCCCAGGTTGCCCTCGGCGTCGGCCCATTCGTTCCAGATGGTGACGCCGTGGTCGGTCAGGTACTGGATGTTGGTCGCACCCTGCAGAAACCAGAGCATCTCGTACGCCAGTCCCTTGAAGAACACCTTTTTGGTCGTGAGGAGCGGGAAGCCGGCCTGGAGGTCGAACCGCATCTGGTACCCGAAGACACTGATCGTTCCGGTGCCCGTCCGGTCTTCCTTGCGGACGCCGTTCGCTTTTACATGGCGGAGGAGGTCGAGGTATTGGTACAAGGTTACAGGTTGGCAGGTTACAGGTTGGCAGACTTGTCCTGAGAGGCTGCGGCGAACGCCGGCCGTCTCGAAGGATCTCAGGTTGGCAGGTTCTGGAAGACGGCCGGCTCGAAGGATCTCAGGCGCGACGCCGGCAAGATACAAAAAGAACAACAAGCAGAGGAACGTCAAGCCGAAGCCGTTGTGCAACCCGGACATTAAACCTGCAACCTGTAACCTGCAACCCGCCATGGACCCATCGCTCCACCAGAAACAGGGCATCAACCACCTGAAAAAGGTGCTCAACTACGCGCCGTTCGTGACCGAGAACGGGGAGGCGGAAGTGCATTTGACGACCGAAGACTGGTACGTCGTGGCTGATACGCTTTTCCAGATGCAGACGCCGCGCGAGCTGCTGCCGGCGGCGATCGAAGCGTACCGGCTGGTGGATGACAACACGGCGATCGAGTTAAAAACGGCTGACTGCATCATCAGCGTGCAGCGCATGTAGCCGGGGGCTCAATTCGCCGCGGCGCGGAGATTGAACATCGGGATCGTGACGCGAAACCGTTCGCCGCTGGCGCGTTGCATGAGGTAGGTGCCCTCCATCGTGCCTTCGAACGAGGTCAACACGCAGAAGCTGTTGTACTCGTGTACCTTGCCCGGTTCGAGGACCGGCTGTTCGCCCACGACGCCCTCGCCTTCCACCTCCTGCACATGACCGCTCGATTCACGGATGAACCAGTGCCGGCGCAGCAGTTGTACATCCTCGAGGGAATGGTTCTCGATGCGGATGAAGTAGGCGAAGACGAATCGCTTGGAGATGATGTCCGATTCCCGATCCAGATAGACGGGGCGGACCGTGATCTCGATGCCTTCGGTAGTGGCCCGGTATGGGGTCATGGCGCGGCGGATAATGGGAAGGGTCCGGCGCCGGCGCGGCGCCGCATTCGCTTCACTACGACGAGGAGAAGGGCTTTGTTCTCGGCGTTCAGGGCATCCTGAAGGGGATGCCTGTACCCTTTTTGAAGCTTAGATGCAGATTCAGAGATTTTATTGGCGTTACCTACCAAATAGGCTGCCGTGTCCGTACTCTTCGTAACGACATTGCAGTACTACACCCTTTGCACTCAGTACGCGCTCGTTCAACCATTCGCGCAGTAACCTATGAGCGTTCCTTCTCCCGAGAAAACCGTCGAGTCGCTCTCCGAGGCTACCGTCCTTTTTGCCGGCGACTCCGGCGACGGGATGCAGCTCACCGGCTCCCAGTTTACCCTGGCCACCGCGTTCGCCCAGAACGACCTGGCAACCCTTCCCGATTTCCCCGCCGAGATCCGCGCTCCCGTCGGGACGACGTACGGCGTCAGCGGATTCCAGCTCCATTTCGGTTCGGTGAGCATCCGGACGCCCGGTGACGAGGTCGACCTCCTCGTGGCGATGAACCCGGCGGCGCTCTCCGTCAACCTGATGCGCATGCGGCCGGGCGGCACCGTGATCGTCAACAGCGAGTCGTTTACGCAACGCGATCTCGAACTCGCCGGCCTGAAGGAGAATCCGCTCGAGAACGGGTCGCTCGAAGGCTACCGCTTGATCCAGGTGCCGCTGACCACCCTCACGCGGGAGACGCTGAAGGATTCGGGGCTGAACACCAAGGAGATCGATCGATCCAAGAACATGTTCGCCCTCGGGTTGAGCCTGTGGCTCTTCTCGCGTCCGATGCAGCCGGCGATCGAGTGGATCACCAAAAAATTCGGCAAGAAGCCGCAGATTCTGGAGGCCAACCTGAACCTCCTGAAAAAAGGCTTCCACTATGGCGAGACGACGGAGGAGTTCGTCATCCGCTACGAAGTGAGCCCCGCCAAGCTGAAGCCGGGCCGGTACCGCGCCATCCAGGGCGCCCAGGCGCTGGCGCTGGGGATCGTGGCGGCGAGCCAGAAGAGCGGGTTGCCGATCTTCTATGGCGCGTACCCGATCACGCCGGCGTCGGACATGCTCCACGAGCTGAGCCGCTACAAAAACTTCGGCGTGATGACCTACCAGGCCGAAGATGAAATCGCCGCGGCGTGCGCCGCGCTGGGCGCGAGCTTTTCGGGCGTGCTGGGCGTGACGGCGAGCAGCGGTCCGGGCATCGCGCTCAAGAGCGAAACGCTGGGCCTCGGCATCATGACCGAGCTGCCGATGGTCGTCATCAACGTCCAGCGCGGCGGCCCCTCGACCGGGCTGCCGACCAAGACCGAACAGAGCGACCTGCTCATGGCGATGTACGGCCGCAACGGCGAGGCGCCGATGCCGATCGTCGCGGCGAGCACGCCGGGCGACTGCTTCTATGCGGCGTTCGAGGCCTGCCGGATCGCGGTGACCTACCGCACGCCGGTCATGCTGCTGTCGGACGGCTACCTCGCCAACGGCTCCGCGCCCTGGCTCGTGCCGGATGTGGCGTCGCTGCAGCCGATCGATCCGGGCTTCATCGACAAGCCCAACGGCAAGGTCGAGGATGAGGACGTCTTCCTGCCGTATCAGCGCAACGAAAAGACGCTGGCGCGTCCGTGGGCGCGCCCCGGCACCGCGGGGCTGGAACACCGCCTCGGCGGGCTCGAAAAGCAGAACGTGACGGGCAACGTCTCCTACGATCCGGCCAACCACGAGTACATGGTGAAGCTCCGGCAGGAGAAAGTGGACCGCGTCGCGCTGGATCTGCCGGCATCGACCGTCTACGGCGATGCGTCGGGCGACGTCCTCATCGTGGGATGGGGTTCGACGCGCGGCGCGATCGAACTGGCGGTGGACCGCGCGCGGCAGAAGGGACAGACCGTGGGCAGCCTGCATCTGCGCCACATCAATCCATTGCCGACGGACCTGCCCGCGATCTTCGCGCGCTACCGCCATCTCATCGTTCCCGAGCTGAATAACGGCCAGCTGGTGCGGATTCTCCGCGACAAGTACCTGCTGCCGTTCCTTCCGCTCAACAAGATCAAGGGTATGCCCTTCAAGGCATCCGAGATTAATGCCAAAGTGGACGAGGTGCTGGGCTGACGCCCGGCACGCCACGCGTCACGAATCGTCAGTTCGAATCGCCATGCACGATCAGCAAGATTCCCAGCAACCCCGCAAACCGACGTTGCCACCCGGCGCTCAAAAGAAGCCTACGCTGCCTCCGGGCGCGAAGCAACCGACGCTGCCTCCGGGCGCCGGCGCGCCGGCCGGCGGCCCCAAACTGCCTCCCGGCTTTAGCGGCGACGGCGGCGACGGCACGCCCGGGCTCACCCGAAAGGATTTCGAGACGAACCAGGACGTCCGCTGGTGCCCTGGCTGCGGCGACTACGCCATCCTGGCTACCGTCCAGCGCCTGATGCCGGAACTCGGCGTACCGCGCGAGAAGATCGTTTTCATCAGCGGCATCGGCTGCTCGAGCCGCTTCCCGTACTACATGAATACCTACGGGATGCACTCGATCCACGGCCGCGCGCCGGCGGTGGCGACGGGCCTCAAGGTCAGCCGGCCCGACCTTGACGTGTGGATCATCACCGGCGATGGCGACTCGCTGTCGATCGGCGGCAACCACCTGATCCACATCCTGCGCCGCAACGTCAACGTCCAGCTGCTGCTCTTCAACAACCAGATCTACGGACTGACCAAGGGCCAGTACAGCCCGACGTCCGAACAGGGCAAGGTGACGAAGAGCACACCGTACGGCTCGATCGACCATCCGTTTAATCCGGTGGCCGTAGCGCTCGGGGCGGACTCGACCTTCGTCGCGCGCACCATGGACCGCGACCCGAATCACATGAAGGAGATCCTCAAACGCGCGCACGAGCACCGCGGCGCGTCGTTCTGCGAGATCTACCAGAACTGCAACATCTTCAACGACGGCGCCTTCTTCCAGTTTACCGAGAAGGCGACCAAGCCCGAGCGCGCCATCTTCATCGAACACGGCAAGCCGATGCTGTTCGACAACGGCAAGCAGGGCATCCGGCTCGACGGCTTCAAGCCGGAAGTGATCGACCTGGAAGGCGGGAAGTGGTCGGCATCCGACTGCCTCACGTACGACGAAACCAGCCGCGAACTCGCCGGCATCGCCGGCCAGATGTTCTGGCACGAGGATATGCCGCGGCCGTTTGGCGTGTTCTACAGGGTGGAGCGGCCGACGTACGAGGAAATGCTGCACCAGCAGCTTTCCCAGATCGTCGAGACCCGCGGCAAGGGCGATCTCGAAGCCCTGCTCAATGCGGGCGATACCTGGGAAGTGAAGTAGCTGGCGTTATGCCCCGATGGGGTATGGAAGTGGGAGTATGGGAGTGCGGGAGTCGATTTAAACTCCCATACCCTCATACTCCCACACTTTTTTATTCCGCCACCAGCGTCACGCCGGTGAGGTTCATCAGCGGGTCGATGTCGCGCGCTGCGTCGTTCTTGAAGACCAGATACAGGTCGTGCACGCCGGTCGTGGCCTGCAGGGCGACCTCGGTGAGCTGGGGGCCGCGTCGGCGCGGCGGCGGTGGCGGAGCCTGGCCGCCGGCCTGCTGGATCGCCGTGGCCGTCGGCGGGGCGCCGAACCGAATTCCGTCACCGGCACCTCGGCCTGACCCACGAGCGGGCCGGTCGGTCCGTCGAGGCGCAGCTCGACCGTTCCGCCCACCGTGCCTGTGCGGCTCTGCGCCTGGGCGTTGAGGTCGATGCGCGATACGCCGGTCAGATCCACGCCCTCGAACCCGATGTAGCCGTTCTTGTTGGGCTGGACATTGGTCGGGCCGGCGCCGCGGCTGCCCACGGCCTTCCGGGCGCCCTCGATCACCTGCGCGTCGCCGGGGTCGAGGACAGGGCTCTTGAGGATGATGGTCTTGTCCGCCGTCTGCGACCCGACATCGCCGGCGCCGCGGTCCGTATAGGCCGCCCGCACGAGCACCGTGCCGCGGCCGTCATCGTCTCCAGGGATCGACAGCGTGTATTTGTCCGACAGCGGGAGCGTCCGGATCGTCTTGTCCTTGACGTGCAGGATGTAGTCGACGATCGTCAGCGCGTCGTTCGAGGAGAGGCCCGGGTGCGCCGGCATAACGATCTCTCCCCATACCCCGCCGCCGCCCGCGCGGACCTTGGCGGCCAGCCGTTCCCGGGCCTTCGTGTCGCCGGCGTATTTTTCGGCGATTTCAACGAAGGCGGGGCCGGCCGAGCGGACATCGACCTGGTGGCACACGGCGCAGTCGCTCGCGTCTATGAGGGCTTTCGCCACGGCGAAGCGGGTCGTAGCGTCGACGCTCCGATGCCCCTGGATCACTTCGGCGTAGTCGAAGCCGTGGGATACATAGTCGATGCTCACCGCCACCTGGGTGGCGTCGATCATGCCGTCCTCCGCATCGCTGGCCGTGACGGTGTAGTCGATCGGCTTGTTGGGGAAGAAGAAGCTCGTGTTGCCGGCCAGCTTGATGTCGATCTGCGGCGGCTCGTTGCCAGCGAGGATCGAGACGGACCGGGAGTTGGTCGCGCCCGTGGGGTCGGTCACCGTGAGGGTGGCCACGTAGGCGCCCTCCTGGTCGAACGTAACGGTCGGGGACGGAGTGTCGAAGGTGCGCGCGGCGCCGCCGGCTTCGGGCTTGACTTCCCAGCGGTACGTGAGCGCGTCGCCGTCGGCGTCGGTGGATCCGTCAGCCGAGAGGGTCAGGTCGAAGGGCACCTTCCCGCCGGCGGTGGAGGCGCTGGCGATCGCGACCGGCGTGCGGTTGCCCGAGTTGTATTCGATGCGGACGAGCTTGTCGTCCTCGCTGTCGGCGAACCAGCGGCTGCCGTATTCGAGGATGTAGAGGTCGCCATCCGGCCCGAACTTGATGTCGATGATCTCCGCCGGCTTGTAGTCGGGCAGGAAACGCTCCATCGACACGTAGTCGCTGTTCTCATCCATCGTGATGAGCATGATCCAGCCGCGCGCCAGATCCGCCGCGATCCATTTGCCCTCGAAGTACGCCGGCCAGGGGCGCGCGGCGTCGGGGAAGTCCGACCGGTGGTAGATGGGGCCGCCGGTGGCGGAGCGACCGCCGGTGCCGACTTCCGGGAAGCGCTCGGAGACGCCGTAGGGATACGAGATGAACGCCGGCTGGGCCGGCGGCAGCTCCTGGAGCCCGGTGTTGTTCACCGAGGTGTTCATCGGCTTGAGCGGGTCCTTCGGCGCCAGGGCCTTGTCCGCCACGAAGTCGTAGAACGGGAAGGCGTGGTTTTCGCCGATGAAGTACGGCCAGCCGAAGAATCCGGGCGCCTTGGCCTGGTTGAGTTCGTCGTAGCCGCGCGGGCCGAGTTCGGAATCCTGGGAGGCGTCGGGGCCCACTTCCCCCCAGTAGATGTAGCCCGTCTTGCTGTCGATCGACACGCGCCATGTATTGCGGTGGCCCATCGTGTAGATCTCCGGGCGCGTCTGCGGGGTGCCGGGCGGGAAGAGGTTGCCATCGGGGATGGTGTACGAGCCGTCGTCCTCGGGGTGGATGCGGATGATTTTCCCGCGGAGGTCGTTCGTGTTCGCCGCACCGCGCTGGTCGTCCCAGCTGCTGCGGCCGGGGCGCTCGTCCGTCTGCGACTGGATCACGTTCGCGGTGTTGTTGCCGATGGTCATGAAGAGGTTGCCGGCCTTGTCCCAGGCCATGCCGCCGCCCGTGTGGCAGCACTCCTCGCGCTGCACGGGATAGTCGAGCAGGATCTTCTTCGAGGCGTCGTCGAGCTTGCCGTTCCGGTAGTCCCACCGCGCGAGCACGTGTTTGGGCTCGGCCGGATCCGCGTAGAGCATGTAGATCCAGGGTTTCTGTGGGAAGCTCGGATGGAGCGTCATCCCCACCAGCCCTTCTTCCGCCTCGCGGACGTTCCCCTGGGCGTTCGTGTATTTGGTGTTCACGGGGATGGTGGCCACCAGGCTGACGGTTTTCGTCGCCGGGTCGAATCGTTTGAGGCCGCCCTTGCGCTCGATGAAAAAGACGGCGCCGTCCCGGGTCACCTCGAAGGCCATCGGCTCGTCCATGGTGGGTCCCTCGGTGAGGACAACCGGCGTGAAGCGGTTGTCGTCCGGCCGATCGGTCGACATGGGCCGTTCTGGGGTTGAAGCCGTACAGCCGATCAGGAGAAGGCAGAGGACGGCTGGCGCGAAAACGGTAGGTTTCATACGTCAGGTGCTCGTGGGGAGCGTTATGCGGTCGAATCTCATGAGCGACGCGCGCGCCGCTCGCGGGTGATAACCCTGTAGGATGCGGCAAAATGGGGTCAAAGTCATTAAGAGCTTGAAAAAACTTGCAAACGATGTAAAGGCGACGGCTATCTTTCCTCCGTCCTCGCCCCATTCCCGCATCGCATGAAACTCGGCACCTCCTCGCTCGTCGTCGCCGCCTTTATCGGCCCGGGCACCGTCCTCACCTGCGCGACGGCCGGTCTCGGGTTCGGGTACGATCTCGGCTGGGTGCTGCTGTTTGCCACCGTGGCGGTGTTCGTCCTCCAGTCGTATACCGCCGGCACGGGCATCCTCGCCGGCAAGGGACTGGGGGAAGCGCTGCGCGAAGCCGCCGACACGCCGGCGAAGCGCTGGGCGACGACGGCGCTGATCGTTCTGGGACTCTGGATCGGTTGCGCGGCGTTCGAAACGGGCAACCTGGTCGGCGCCGCCGCCGGCGTTCAGGCGATGCTGGGCCTGGAAGGCGATATGCGATGGCTGGTGGGTGGCTGCGCGCTTGTGGCCGGCTTGTTGCTACGGCTCCGGATGCGGCTCCTCATCCAGATCCTGGCGGTCTGCGTGGGCGGCATGAGCCTCACGTTCCTGGCGACGCTCGCGCTGGCGCCGGTCGACTGGGGGAGCGCCCTGGCCGGCCTGCTGCAGCCCGCGCTGCCGGAAGCGAGCCCGCTCGTCGCGGTCGCGCTCGTCGGGACGACGATCGTCACCTACAACCTCTTCCTGCACCCGAGCGCGGCGCGCGCGTACTGGGCCGGCGAATCGCCGCGCGCGGCATGGCGGGGCGAACTGCTGGGGATGGCGCTGTTCATTCCCGTCGGCGGCCTGATTTCGTTTGCGATCCTCGTCGCCGGCGCGACGCTGGCCGGCGAAGGCGGGACGGTGAGTCAGGTGGCGGACCTGGCCGCGCTGCTTGAGCCCGCGCTCGGCGGTGCCGCGCCCTACCTCTTCGGCGCCGGCCTCCTCGCTGCCGGGCTGACGTCCGCCGTGACGGCGCCGCTCGCGGCCGCGGCCGGCATCCGCGAGCTGTTCGGCTGGCCGGACGACCCCCGCGATCCCCGCGCGACGGCCGTGTGGCTGTCGGTCGTCGTCGTGGGGCTCCTGTTTAACCTCACCGGCTTCTCTCCCCTCGCCGTCATCGTCGCGGCGCAGGCGGCCAACGGGTTGCTGTTGCCCCTGATCGCGGCGTTCGTCGTGTACCTGGCCTACCGGCAGCAGGAGGTCCGGCTGCCGCGCTGGTACCTGGCGCTCGGCGTCGGGATCACCCTCGTCTGCGCCGGCCTCGGCGCGCGCACGCTGTGGTGGGTCTGGGGGGCGATTTGAGGGTTCATGGTTTCAGGTTGAAGGTTGCAGGGTTATGAAACGGTTTTGGATGCTTGAGGAATACGATCACGCGTCCTTGAACTTCGAACCTGAAACCTTGAACCCTGACCGGGTGTACCCCCCAAAAAATCCCCTTTGATCGATTATTTCAACCTTTAAACGACAACGATCGTGACTACCGAGACCAAAGAGGAAAAGGCCAAACGCTATACGTTCAAGGCCGAGATGAAGCAGTTGCTTCATCTTATCGTGCACTCGCTCTATACCCATCAGGAGATCTTTCTCCGGGAGCTGATTTCGAACGCGTCCGACGCGCTCAACAAGGCGCGGTTCAGAAAGCTGACGGATACGGACATCCTCAGCAAGGATGCGCCGCTGGAGATCCGCATCACGCTCGATGAAGCGGAGAACACCCTCGCCATCGAGGACACGGGCATCGGGATGACGCGCGACGATCTCGTCAAGCGGCTCGGCACTGTCGCAAGCTCGGGCACGAAGGCCTTTCTCGAGCAACTCCAGAAAGAGGGCAAGCCGATCGACGGCCAGTTGATTGGCCAGTTCGGCGTCGGTTTTTATTCGGCGTTCATGGTGGCGGAACAGGTCGTGGTCGAAACACGCAGCGCCGAGCCCGACTCCGAAGGGCTGCGCTGGACGTCGGACGGCGAGGGCTCGTTCACCATCGATACGGTCGACCGCGCCGAGCGTGGCACGAAGATCACCCTCAAGCTGCGGGACGATGCGAAGGAGTTCACGCGCGACTACCGCGTCCGCAGCATCGTCCAGAAATACTCGAACTTCGTCGACTTCCCCATCAAGCTCGGCGAGGAGCAGGTCAATACCGTGAAGGCGCTCTGGCACAAGAACAAGAGCGACATCACGGCGGAAGAGCTGAACGAGTTCTACAAGTTCATCTCGGGCGACTACCAGGAGCCGCTGGGGCATCTCCATCTGAATCTCGAAGGGGTCGTCAATGTCCGCGCCCTGCTTTTCATCCCGCAGCATGCCCCGCCGGCCATGTTCCGCGAGGACGAAGCCACAAAACTCCACCTGTACGCCAACAATGTCTTCATCCAGGACGACTGCAAGGCGCTGGTGCCGGACTACCTCCGCTTCATGCGCGGCGTCGTCGAAACCGACAACCTGCCGCTGAACGTCTCCCGCGAGGTGACGCAGAACAGCCCGGTGATGGCCAAGATCCGGTCGATCCTCACCGGCAAGATCCTCGGATTGCTGGAGGGCTGGGCGTCGAAGGAGGAGGACACCTACAACCGGTTCTTCCGCGAGTTCGGGCCGCTCTTCAAGATGGGCATCGGGAACGACTTCGCGAACAAGGAGAAACTCACGGATCTGCTCCGGTTCGAATCGACCCAGACGGGCAAGGGCGTCTACACGTCGCTGGCGGCGTATGTGGATCGGATGCCGGCGGACCAGACGCAGATCTACTACCTGCTGGGCGAGCACCGCGACGTGCTGGAACGCAGCCCGAACCTCGAGTATTTCCGCAAGAACGGGATCGAGGTGCTGCTGATGGACGACCCGATGGACGCGTTCGTCGTGCCGCACATCGAGGCGTTCCGCGAAAAGGAGCTGAAGAGCATCGAGAAGGCGGACATCGATCTGAAGACGGACGACGCCCGGCAGAAGGAGGCGCTCGCCGGCGCCGACGCGGATCAGCTCATCGCCCGCTTCAAGGTGACGCTCGGGGACCGGGTGAAGGATGTGGTCGAGTCCCGCCGGCTTGTCGATTCCGCCGTGACGCTCGTCGTGGGCGAAAGCGGGATGGACGTGCAGATGGAGCGCATGATGCGGATGATGGACAAGAACTTCAAGGCCGGCGCCCGCATCCTGGAGATCAACACGGCGCACCCGCTGATGAAAAACCTGCGGACCCTGCTGGACAGCGATCCGGAGACGGCGGACAAGGTCATGCTCCAGCTCTATGAGGGCGCCCTGCTCCTCGAGGGCGGCCTGACGCAGACGACCGACTACGTGGCGCGGATGACGGAGCTGCTCGTGAAAGCGACGGCCTGATGAGATCCGTGTGAAGCATGATTTCTCGGCCGCGCCGAACCGCACGCTCGTCGGCCTGACGATCCCCATCCTGTTTTCGCTCGTCGCCGAGCCGCTCACCGGGCTGGTCGATACGGCCTTCGTGGCTCGGCTCGGCGCCGCGCCCCTCGCGGCGCTCGGGGTGGGCACGATCACGCTGAGCAGCATCTTCTGGGTGTTCAACTTCCTGAGCGTCGGCACGCAGACGGAGGTGGCGCAGGCGTCGGGGCGCGGTCTGACGGAGCGGGCGGCGGAGCTCGCCGGCATGGCGCTCGCGATGAGCGCGGGGCTGGGGGTGGTCGTGGCGCTCGCCGGCTGGCCGGCGTCGGGTCTGGCGGCGGATGCGCTCGGGGCTACCGAGGCCGTGCGTGACGACGCCGTAGCCTACATCCGTTGGCGGCTCGTCGGCGGGCCGGCGGTGCTGCTCATGCTGGCGTCGTTCGGGACGATGCGCGGTCTCCAGGAAATGCGCCTGCCGCTGTGGATCGCGCTGGCGGTGAATGCGCTCAACATCGTGCTGGATGCCGTGCTCATCTTCGGCATGGGCCCCGTGCCGGCCATGGGCATCGCCGGCGCGGCGATCGCGAGTTCGGTTAGTCAGTGGGTCGGCGCCGGCCTCGCGCTCTGGCTGCTGTATCGACGCCTCGGGCTCCCGGCGGGCCTGAAGAGGGCGGACGCGAGCCGGCTCCTGGTCATCGGCGGCGACCTGTTCGTGCGGACGGGCATGCTGACGCTTTTCCTGCTCCTCACCACCCGCGAGGCGACGCGCATGGGCGCCGCCGCCGGCGCGGCGCATCAGGCCATCCGCCAGGTGTGGATGTTCGCCGCCCTCGCCCTCGACGCGTTCGCGATCGCCGGGCAGAGTCTGGTGGGGTATTTCATCGGCGCCGAGAACCGGGCCGCCGCGCGCCGCGTCGCGGGGTATGTCTGTCTGTGGAGCCTGGGGACGGGGGTGGTGCTGTTCGTGTCGATGGTCGCCGGCGAGCCGCTCGCCGTGCGGCTGCTGGTGCCACCCGAGGCCGTGGCCGTCTTTTCATCGGCGTGGTTCGTCGCAGCCGTCTTCCAACCCCTCAACGCGCTCACGTTTGCGACGGACGGTCTGCACTGGGGTACCGGCGACTTCCGCTACCTCAGAAACGCCGTCATCACCGCGACCCTGACCGGCGCGCTGTGCGTGTGGCTCCTCGTCGATGTCGCGCAACCCGGTTCGCTGACCCTGCTCTGGGTGGCGACCGGCGTCTGGATCGTGGTGCGCGCCGTGTTCGGGCTGGTACGCATCTGGCCCGGGGTAGGCGCGAGCCCGTACCGGGTGGGTGGTTCAAGGTTCGAGGATCAAAGTTTAAGGTCGTCTCCTTCCCTTGAGCCTTGAACGTTTTTTTCCGTGTCTTCTCGACCGGCGTACCTGCGCAGCAGGTACAAAGCGGAGAGACCTCCTGAAGATCGGCTATGCCATTCATCGGGAGGTCTCTCCATCGTGTCGCGGGAATTCGGTCGGGACGACAAATTAAGACGCAGGATCAAGGTCTAGGGTGTCTCCTTCCCTTAAACCTTGATCCTCACCCTTGAACCCTTCAATTGAACCCCGTGCCCGACACCACGGGCCGTTCGTCCTGATTCGCCACCTGCCAGGCGGTGGCGAAGACGAGGCGGGTGATGCGGGCCATGCGCTCGTATTCGATCTTGTCCGGCTCGTCGCCCACGCCGTGGTAGTCCTCGTGGGTTCCGGTGAAGAAGAAGATGAACGGGATGCTGTGCTTGCCGAAGTTCCAGTGGTCGGACCGGCGGTAGAACTGGTTGGGATCGTCCTTCGAGTTGTAGCGCTCGTCGAGTTCGAGGTGTGTGCCCGTGAGCTGGTTGACCCGCGCGTTGATGTCGTGCAGTTCCTGCGAGATCAGGTTCGACCCGATGATGTAGACGTAGTTCTCGCTTTTTGCCGGGTGCGTGGGGTCGAATCGGCCGATCATGTCGATGTTGAGATCGGTGACCGTGTTTTCGATCGGGACGAGCGGGTCGGAATCCGAATAATACGCGGACCCGAGGAGGCCTTTTTCCTCGCCGGCGACGTTGAGGAAGAGGATCGACCGACGCGGGCCGTGCCCGTCGCGCTGGGCCAGTTTGAAGGCTTCGGCCATCTCGAGCACGGCCACCGTGCCCGAGCCGTCGTCGTCGGCGCCGTTGTTGATGATGTCGCCCTCGCCGCCCTCGTTGATGCCGATGTGGTCGTAGTGCGACGAGATGACCACGACCTCATTCTTGAGGACCGGATCGGATCCCTCGATAAAGGCCGCCACGTTTTCGCTGCTGGTCTGGAACGTCTCCTGTTCGATGGCGCTCGTGATCGTGATGTCGCCCAGATCCATCACCGCCGGCTTCAGACTGGCGTCGATGCCGGCTTTCAGGTCCTCGATCTTTTTGCCGGAGGGCGCGAGAATCTGGTTTGCGAGGGTGCTGGAGATGACATAAAAGGGCGGAAAGGCGGGGCCGCCGCCCTGTTCGTTGAGGGAGAGCTGACCGATTCCTTCAAGAGCGGCCGCGCTCTTGCGGGCCTCGTCGGCGACGGATTTGCCGCGCGGCCCGAGGTCGCCCACCATGAGCACGCCCTTCGGCCGCGCGCCCTGCCGGCGCAGGATGGTGCCGCGTTTCATGTTGCCCCGCAGCGTCCAGCGGGACGGGCCGCCGTCGGAGGTCGGCAACAGGCTTTTGTCGGCCGTTTCGAGCGGTTCGTCGCCGAGGATCAGGAGCCATTTCCCCGACATGTCGATGCCGGCCTCTTCCATGGCCTTGAAGTCGTTGTAGCCGAGCGCCTCATCCTCGATGCCATAGCCGGCGAAGACGACACCGCCCTCGGCGTTCATCGCGCTGCCGAAAGCGAGGTAGGCGTCTTCGTCCTGGTGGGAGGCTGAGTAGCTCCTGGACGCCACGCTCCGGTTGCCCGCCTTGATCTCCAGCGAGGCCTGTTTCAGCCGCCGCCCGTAGAGGGGGAACGGCTGGAAGTAGTTCTCCGGGGCCATCGGGTTGGCGGTCGGGGCGTTCCCCTTGGGATCCAGCCCCATCTTTCGGTACTGGCCGGCGAGGTAGGTGGCCGCCAGCTTCTGGCCTCGGGTCGCCGTCTCGCGCCCCTCGAAGTAGTCCGACGCGAACACATAGAGGTGCGACGCGAGGTCGGATTCCGTGATGGTGGCCTGGTAGCGCTGGACGAGTTCGGGGTTTTCGAACGCGGTGGGCGTCGTGGCCGGCGACGCTACGCGGCCGGCGTCGGCGTTTTGCGCCGCGACGGGCCGGGCAAGCGAAACAACAACGAGCAAGGCCGGCACGCCCAGGCGGCCGGCAAATGAACTGGGCATAAGAGATCCTTCAAAACGTGCTGAAAACACCCGCAGGCGCGGCCGCGATGTATGGCGGCCTGCCCCAAAATACCACATCCCCGATAAAAAGGCCGCTTCCGGGTCAGCGTTTGTTCAGGTTATGTCCGAACAGCGTCACCGGCACGAGAGCGGCCAGGAAAATCAGGTTGTACCAGAGCGGAAACGAATCCCACGCGCTGGCCTGCACGCCGATCCCTACCGCGAGCAGGATGATGCCGAGCACCCAGGCCAGCCTGATTTGCGGTCCTCTGGCGATCAGGGGGATCACCCAGCCGGCGAGGAGCGAGCACACCATGCTGGCGATGAGAAACGCCACGAGCACGCCGGCGGAATCGGTCGATCCATCCTCATTGAAGTACTGGGGGGTGACGGACGATGCGGCGGCGAAGAAGCCGAGCCAGCCGATGGTCCAGACGATGAAGCCGCCGGCGACGGCCAGGATGTTGCGGAGCATGGGAGCGCCCGATTCGTGAAGTGTTTGTGTGGAGGCGGCTGGCGCATGACTGAAAGCGCTTTTTTGCTACCTTGGGTCAAGATACCCCCCCGCTCGCCGGCGTGCAAGCCGGCGCGGCCTCCGCCTCCCACACGCCTCCCGCCCGTGTGACCGTGTGTGACTCCGCATCGGTTTGTCGCTCGGCCCGGGCCTGCGGCAAGAGCAGTGCGGGTAGGTCCGCAGCGTCATCTGCAAAAAAAGATAAGGTCAAACCGGTCTTAAGGCTTCACTTAAAATGCGTTAAACAAGACGCCGGTGACTGCATTCAAGGAGCAGCACCGCTACACGGTTAGCGGCGCATCGACCCACGCGACTTCCAGCGTATGAATAATGTGGCACTCATCACGGGCGCGTCCAGCGGGATCGGCCGTGAACTCGCGCGCATCCACGCGTCGCGCAAAGGCGATCTCGTCCTCGTGGCCCGGCGCGCGGAACGGCTGCTCGAACTCAAGACCGAGTTGGAGCAGGCGCATGGCGTACAGGTGTTGACCATCGCGCGCGACCTGGCCGTCCCCGGTGCGGCGAAGGCCATCTACAAGGAACTGACCGACAAGCAGGTCGATGTGGAGGTGCTGATCAACAACGCCGGCTTCGGCGGCCACGGCTTTTTCTACGAGCGCGACTGGGAGGCCGACAAGGCCATGATCAACCTGAACATCCTCGCGCTGACGGCGCTGACGCGGATGTTTCTTCCCGGCATGGTCGAGCGCAATCGGGGTTGTGTGATGAACGTCGCGTCCACCGCCGGCTTCATCCCGGGCCCGCTCCAGGCGGTCTACTACGCGTCGAAGGCCTACGTCATCTCGTTTTCGGAGGCGCTGGCCAACGAGCTATCGGACACCAACGTGACGGTGACCGCGCTCTGCCCGAACTTTACGCAGACGGAGTTCATCGAAAACGGCAACCTCACCCGCACCCGCGCGGTCAAGCTCCTCTTTATCCCCACGGCCCGCACCGTGGCCGATTACGGTTACCGCGCCATGCTGCGAGGCAAGACGATGGCCGTCTTCGGCATCTTCAACAAATTTGCCTTTCACATCCTGCTGCGCATCCTGCCCAGAAAGCTGGTGACGGCGATTTCGCGTTCGACGATGGAAAAAGAGGGATAAGGGCGACCCACTATCTCTCCGGCGTCTCGCAAAAATGACCTCCTGCCCGGCACCGTCGCCTCGCCCGGCGCTCAGGCGATGGCCCGTTTCTCGATGGCATTGCGCGCGAACCATCCCTCCTGTTCCTCGGTGTGCTGGCCGTTCGCCCGGTCGTAATGGATGGTGAGCTGCTCATGCGCGGCGATGGGACGCCTGGCTGTGTAGGTCATCAGATCGTTCGCGGCATCGGGGCTGTACGACAGGTTCGGGTTATCGCTGTGGTTGTACAGGCTTCCGTAGCCGAGCACGATGGCCTTGCCGGTGTCGGCGCCCGTGAGGGATTCCCAGTCGTACACCCGCAGCTCAATGGACGGAGGGAGCATCCCCGTCAGGCCCTTCAGCAGGAACAACGGGGCGATTTCCACGGCCTCTCCTTCAAGAAAGGAACGGGCGGCAAATACCCCTCTCCCGAGGTTATTTCCGCAGTCTGCTACATAAATGTCGGGCGGATAGAGTCGGGCCGACGCGACGTCATCCGATTGTTTCTTGTGCGTGACCATGGTTCCAGGAAGGGCTGTTGGGCTGCACTCCGTACGGTTGTAACGGATTTCCCCACCGTATTTCCCCACCGTATTTCCCGGGCGGAAGGGGTTGTGCGAACCTTCGTTTCCCAGGAGTGGATGTATCGGCATGGAGAAGCGCCAGCCAATCGATCGTGCCCACCGGGGAGATTGCATCCGGTGGATGTGATCCGGCTCGTGTGTGCAGGTTGAAGTTTACTGTGACGGCGCGGTATGTCGCTGAGGCGACGGAAAAAATTCTTGAGTGAGCGGGAAAAAGCTTGACCACGATATAACATAATTGTTATATATCAAGTGTGTTATATCTAAATCCTATGGATCAGCTCGACCTAACATTTTCCGCCCTGGCCAACCCGATACGCCGGGCCATCCTGTCGCGTCTCGCCGAGGGCGAGGCCACGGTGACCGAATTGATGGAGCCCTTCGAGATCAGCCAGCCGGCGATTTCGCGGCACCTCAAGGTTCTCGAAGACGCAGGGTTGGTTTCGGTCAACCCGCAGGGCCCCTCGCGCCCCCGGCGCATCGAGGCGGCGCGGCTTTCGGAGGCCAGTGGTTGGCTGGATCGATACCGGGCGATCTGGGAGGCGAATTATGGGCGCCTGGACGAGGTCCTGGCCAAACTGCAAGCAAACCCTGAAGGTACATCCGATGATACCACTCCGACTGACAACACCCTCTGACACGCAGGTCCGCACCGAGCGGGGATTCAAGGCGCCGCGCTCGCTGGTATGGCGAGCGTTCTCCGAGCCCGAGCTCGTCAAACAGTGGCTGACCGGTCCGGAAGGCCACACCATGCCCGGGTGCGAAATCGATTTCCGGGAAGGTGGATCCTGGCGTTACACGTGGCTGACGCCCATCGATCCGATGGTGGCGTTCGGGACGTTCAAGACTATCACGCCGGAGACGTTGATCGTGCATACCGAGACGTTCGAGCTGTTTCCCAACGGCACCAGCATCGTCGAGACCGAATTTTTCGAAGCCGGCGACGAGACGATTGTGATCATGACCATCAACTGCAACGACAAGGCCACCCGCGACGCGATCGTCATGTCGGGGATGGACCAGGGCCTCGAAGCAAGTTACCGCAACCTGGACCGGCTCGTCCTCGAAGATCAGCACGCGTAACAATGCGCGATCGGTCAAACGCGGTGTCGTAGGTCGGGTTAGCGGCGCGGCACACGTGTGCGTTCGAGCACAGGTCCCTGCCCGCCGCGTAACCCGACGAATATCCGATTCAATCGCCCGATTCGACAGCCAGGCCGAAGAAGCCTCATCCCAAATTCCGAAATAAAGGGCGTGATGTGGATGCGCGACGATCAGCCGGCGATCATGGTCACCTTCACGCTTGGCGGGTTAAGTGGAATCAGCGTTTGATGAGTACAGCGGTGTCGGCGTGGCCGGCATCGTCGGTAAGGCGGACGAGGTAGGTTCCGCCACGCAACGGGGAGACATCGATGCTTTTCTCCGATAGGCTGGCGCTACCGGCAGAAATCGGCCCGGTGATCAAGGTCCGACCCAGCAGATCGATCACGTCGATCGTTGCACCATGGTCTGCACGCAAGGCATAGCCGATGGTGACGGTCTCGCCGGCGGGCATCGGAAATAACGAGAGGATGTGCGTGGCAGGAAGGGGGTGCGCGGGCTGTTCGTATCCGACATGGATGGCCGGGACGCCGTATGTGCGTCCGTCGATACGCGCATAGGTGAGGCCAGCTTCGTCGCCGTCCCAGTACTGATAGCTCACCAGACCGAAACCGGCGGCTATCACCTCCGAAACGAAAGGAACGAAAGGTACACGCTCGCCGAGATACTTGACGGCGGCAACCGGCACGACCGTGGTACCGATAAAAACCGTCGTGTCATATCGTCCCTCCACGATGGCTCGGGCTCCGAATTCCGCATCTACGCTGTCACCAAAATCCTTGTGATACCAGAAGAGGGTGGAGTCGATAGCCATGGTATCTTCGCCGGGATCCGCGAACGCGACGACGGCGCCAGCCGCATTATATCGCAGCCAGGCTGTGTGCGTGCGAATGAGGACCATGGAGTGATCGAACCCTTCTACGACATAGCGGAAATACCGGCGGTCCCCTACCAGCGTATCGGCGACGACGCGTTTCCGCTCATAAAAAGGGATGGCGGAAGCAAATCCATGACCTTCGTACTGCCACTCATTGCCCACGGCGAGCGGGAAATAGCGCCTGTGATCGAGGGTGTCCCGGATGATTTGCCCCTGCGCGGCGCCGGCGGATAGGAGGAGGGCCATGATGATGAACAGGGCTGAGCGGACGGGCTGTCGCGCACCATCCCGATAACCTGCCGTTGGATTCGGCCTCAAAAGAGCCGCAACGCGGCGACCCTCTGAGAAGCCCCCGTCTCCTGAGGCGGGGGCGGCGTCATGGATGGCAGGTGCGTTCATACGAGGCGGGAGAGGGGCGGGCAAAATGAATGGGTACATCGTCGGGTTACGGTCCCTGGGGGGGACCTAACCCCCATAACAAGGTTTTTGTCAAGGTAGCCCCAGATTTTCTTTCTGGCGCTGTATCGTAATCTACCAGGGTATACCTCGCCCGGCGGCGTGCTCGCTCGCACGTCGAATCTCAATAAAGGGCCGCACCGCAGGATCACGTTTGGTGTGTCCATCGACTCAGTTACGAGGCGTGGCAACCAAACCCCCATTCGGGCTTTGTGACTGGTTCAGTCGTGGAGCATTCGCTCCTGCCCAGATCCATGTCGGTGGCATGCTTGCTCCGTTCCCATTCCCGACCAGGAACGTCTACGGTTCAGTTAGACCGTCCGGGCTTCGGAGCAAGGGCCACGTCTCTTCTTTGACTCGGCTCAAGAGTTCGCCCTTGAACCGGCCATTGAATGCTTCCCCCTTCGTCCATACCTGATAGACAATCCGCGCCAGCTCCTTGGCTACCAACGTGCGCGCCAGCGCATCGGGTTTCTTTCGCTTCTTGCGCTGGTACCACGAGCGGATTTCGGGGTAATACTGTATCGCACGGAGGCTCGCCGTAGCAAAGACCATCTTCAAATACCGATTGCCCTCGCGCGAGCGTTTGTGCCGCGAACGCTCCGCCGAGTTATCGGCCCCGGGGACAAGTCGGCAGTAAGAAAAGAACTGTCGATCGCTCTCAAAGCGCGCGATGTCATCCACTTCCAGACGGATGGTAAAGGCGTTGATTTTGCCGATCCCAGGAATGCGTAACAAGCGTTGTACCTCCTCATCAGGTACCAGGTGCGCCTGCAGCGAATGCTCCAGCTGCTTGATCTGCTGCTGCAAGAGCACGATCTGCTCCTGGTGGCAACGCGCTGGAAGCTGCATCAGCTCAGGGAGGTCGTCCACCTGCTCGACATTCATCTTCTCTAGCAGACGATGGATCGAATTCTGCGCTGCGCTAGATCGCTCGACCAGCTTGAGCCGCGTGCGCAGCACGTCGCGCAGGGGTCTGAGCTCATCTGATATCATATGCGCCTCCGGAAGTAGATCGTTGCGAAGCAACTGAGCTAACATACGGGCGTCAGCGGAATCCGTTTTTACTTTCGCGCTCGTAATGGCCTTCACTTGCCTGGCATGGGCCAGGTGAAGCGTGAACGGAGCAGCACGCAGGGCATCTTTCACCCAGTACCATCCCGTCGTGGCTTCAACAACAATGTGGTGCTCGCTCTCTGGCGGCGCACAATCGGCGAAATAGTGACGCAAGACGTCGGGATGGCACCGAAACGTTGCCTGCGATACCGTCTCACCCCGGGCGTCGAGTGTGGTTGCGGTGATCGTTCGCTTGTGCAAATCAAGACCCGTGTAGTAGCGTGGCAGCGTTTCCATCATTGTCTCCAATGCAAGGTGGACAGGGCAACTCAGTGCATAGTACCTTGTTGGAAAGATCCCGACCTACGGTCGCGATGCGTCGATTATGGGACGAGCGACTGGTACACGGCGGCCTTGAACGACTCGCGGATGCCGGAGCCGACGTACGGGACGACCTGAATCATCAGGACGAGCACGAGGCGTTCGTGAGGGTCGACTTCATACACCGAGCCGTAGGCGCCGCTCCATCCGAACGACCCGACGGAGGCGAAGTCGTTCGCGCCGGCCCGGTCGGTGGTCTCGAAACCGAGTCCAAACCCGAGGCCGTTTTCGTTGTGCAGGTCGCCGACCTGGTTCGAGGTCATCAGCGCGACGGTATGCGGGGCGAGGTAGTGCACGCCGTCGAGCGTGCCGGCGTGTCGGATCATCTCCAGGAAGCGGGCATAGTCGCGGGCCGTCGATAGCAGGCCGGCGCCGCCGGCGAAGCTGACGCGCGGCCCGTCCACATAATCCCCCTGCCCCAGTGGCCCGTCGGGCGCGCGCTCCATCGTCCCGTCCGCGGCCGGGGTGTAGACGGCGGCGAGGCGAGAACGCTGGTCGGGCGGCATGAAGAACCAGGTGCTGCGCATCCCCAGCGGGCGCGTGATGCGTTCGGCGATGAAGGCGTCGAGCGACTGCCCGCTCTCGCGTTCGACGATACAGCCCAGGATGTCGGTGTTGTAGCCGTATACAAAGCGTTCGCCGGGCTGGGCCGTGAATGGGAGCGAGCCGAGCCGGTCGAGCCGTTCGCACGCCGGCTCCTCGAGGTGCGCGAAGTACCAGCCGTAGGCCTCGCCGTAGCCGAGGCCCTGTTCGAGGTACCGCTCGGCCAGCGCGGCGTCGCGGCCGTAGGAGATGCCGGCGGTGTGCGTCAGCAGATCGCGCACCAGGATGGGGCGCCGCGCCGGCACCATGACAACACCGGTGTCCGAGGGCACCGCGACCGTCGTTTTCGCAAACGTCGGCATCCAGCGGCTAACGGGCTCGTTCAGGTTGATGCGCCCCTCCTCCACCAGCATCAGCAGGGCAGCGCTGGTGATCGCCTTCGTCTGGGATGCGATGCGGAAGACGGTCTCTGTGGTCATCGGGCGCTTCGCTTCGCGGTCGGCCCAGCCCACGGCCCGCTCATAAACGACCTCGCCGTCGCGCAGCACGAGCCCGACCGCGCCGGCCACCCGGTTTTCACGGACGTACCGCTCGAGCACCGAATCGACCCGCGCCAGACGCGTCGCGTCGATATGCAACGTGGACGGCGTGCGGTCTTGCGCAAACCCGGCGATAGGGGCCAGGAGGAGCAGGATGAAGAGGAGTCGTTTCACGAAAGTGTGTTGGAAGGTAGGTGGATGGAGAGTCGCCATACTGCCACTCATTGCCCACAGCGAGCGGGGAATAATGTCGGTTGTCGAGCGTGTCAGGGATTACCTGGGCGCAAACAGGGGCACATATCAGCAGTGCAAGGATACCTGGAAACACGTCAGGGCAATCGCATGCTCTTCAAACGTGAGCATCTCCCGGTATGGGAGGTTTTGCGGTAAATAATGCCCCCATGCACCCAAACTCCCATACGCTTCTCACGGCCACGGCGAGAATGCGATTGCCCTGGGAAACACGTGAAGGGACGCCCATGCTGCGGATCGTGCACGGCCTTTGGCCGCAATAGAAGAATCTGTCCTCTTTTTCATGCGTTGATATCCCATATTGGATCGAAGAACCCATGACGCCACCCATTCAAACAGCTGCGGACGCCAATCCGACGCTTGAGCAACTCAAAGCCAAGGCATTTCCTGTGCTGAGTGCGTACGGCATCCGCCGCGCGGGGTTTATCGGTTCACGCGCCCGGGGAGACCATGCGCCGGACAGCGACCTGGATATCATGGTGGAATTTCCACACGATGGCAAGTACTCTCTGTTTGATCTCATCGAACTCCAGGATGCGCTGGAAAAAGCCGTTGGACTGTCTGTTCATGTCGTCGAGTATGACAACCCAAACAAGCAGTTCCTGGCTCGCGCGCTGCCCGATGAAGTAGCGATTTTTTGATTCCAAGCATGAAACCGACTCCACAAGATCGCCTGCAAGATATTGCCAGGGCGCTCGATCTGATAGACGCATTCAGCGCCAAGCATACGGAATCCACCTTTTGCGCTGACGAACGTGATCAATCGGCAGTCTGCTGGCAACTCCTCGCGATTGGAGAAGCTGCCGCAAGGCTACCAGAAGAATTTCGCATGCAACATGCAGGCTTACCATGGCAACAGCTGATAAGCACACGCAATTTCCTTGCACACGGGTATAACACGATCAAGCCCGAGCGAATCTGGGTGATCATTGTCGACCACCTACCGTCCCTGCGAAAAGACGTCCAGGACTTGCTTGCGAGAGGTTGAGCTTTTTTCGGTCATTCCACCCCGCACCACGCCTCGTCCGGCAGCCAGGCTTCGAGCCGGGCGGCGCGCCGGCGCTGGCGCGAAACGAATCCCCTATCCTCCTGTCCGATCGGTGAGCCGGGGGGCGTGTCGAGTTCGGTCCGATTTTCCATCTCCTCGTATTTCCGCGTCATGACCCGCTGGATGTCGTCGTAGATGAGGTCGCGATGGGCGATGGTTTCAGGGTCCCGGCCGCGGTTCTGCTCGAGCCACACCTGGATTTCGCGCAGGTTCAGGAGCGCGCGGGCGCGGACGGGGTACGCGGTGCCGGCGTTCGTCGCCAGGGCGAGCAGCTGATCGACCCATACCTGCTGTACGAGACGCTGGAGTTCGGCGTCGTAGTCGTCGCGGTCGACGCTGACGTCCCAGATGGCGTCGAACACGCGGGTGAGGACATCGCGGAATTCGGGCAGGTCGTCGTCGAAGTCGTGCTGGTTGACGAGCCGTGCGGCGCGTTCGGGGCGCAGGATCATCCCGAAGGTGAGGGAGGCGACGGCTTCCGCCGGCGCGTAGGGATCGAACGTGAGCCCGGTGTGTCCGTCGAACAGCTCGGGATGCGGGGCGTAGCCGGGCGGCCGCGGCGGAAGCTGGGTGCGCAGGTTCTGGGGTAGTCGCAGGGCCGCCGGCGTGACGGTTTTCAGCAGGGCGTCCAGCGCCTCTTTCTGCCGGGCGCCGGGGATGGCCTCGGGCAGCGCCTGCGTGTCGCCGCGGAGGGCGTAGGTGTAGTCGACCCCGCCGATTAGCTTGGCCACGGCCTCGATCTGGTAACGATGCCAGAGGTACACCGGCACCAGCGCCTCCTCCAGAGTGGCGAGCGGCCAGCCGGCACGGACGTTGCCGAGGCCGAACTGCGCGAGGGCGCGGGAGCGGACCTGCATGTCGTGTTCGAGGGTCAGGACCGGGTCGGAGCCATTATCCCACAGATGCGCGGCCGGATGGGCCCCTCCCTGCGGGCGGGCGTCGGTGTCCGAGATATAGAGCAGGCCGGCGTCGGACGCCTCGTCGAGGAGGCGGTTCAGTTCGGCGCGTTCGTCGACGCCGGCGGGGAACTGGCTGTAGCTGTAGCGGATCGCCACCTTGTCCCAGGCCCCGATGCCGGTGTCGTAGGCTTCGTCGAGTGTGAGGGCGCCGTCGGCGGTGAAGCGGATCAGCGGGGCGGGGTAATCCATGACCGAGGCGCGGTCGTTCACCGAGGAGGCGAAATTGTGCATCAGCCCCAGCGTGTGCCCGACCTCGTGGGCCGACAGCTGGCGGAGGCGGGCGAGGGCCATCGCGAGCATCGGGTCCGAGTCCGGCGGGAGGCCGGCGCCGTCGTTGCGGTAGGGCGAGAGGAGGCCGGCCGCGAGCAGGTAGTCCTGCCGCACGCGCAGCGAGCCGAGGCTGACGATCCCCTTGAGGATCTCGCCCGTGCGCGGGTCCGTCACGCTGCGGCCGTAGCTCCAGCCTCGCGTCGAGCGGTGGACCCACTGGATGACGTTGTAGCGGAGGTCCATCGCGTCGGCGGTGTCGGGCAGCATCTCGACGCGGAAGGCGTTGCGGAAACCGGCAGCCTCGTAGGCGTCCGCCCACCAGCGGGCGCCGTCGAGGAGGGCGCTCCGGATCGGCTCGGGGGTGCCGGGGTCGAGGTAATACACGATCGGTTCGACGGGATCGCTGACCGCCGCGTTCGGGTCGGCCTTGACGAGGCGGTGCCGCGCGAGGTAACGCACCTCCTTGGGCTCGCTGACGGGCGTGGCGTAGTCGACGAACTCGATGCCGTAGCTCCCGGATCGCGGATCGTACGGGCGCGGCGTGTAGCTGCCGAGTTCGGGGAGACGGACAAACGACTGCCGCATGCGGAGGGTTACGGCGTACGGGTCCGACGCGACGGCGCGGACGTACCTGCCTGGGTTGTCGGACAGGAAGGTCAGCTGGGCTTCCAGTTCGGTGTTGTCCGGGAAGGCTTTCGTTCGTTCGAGATAGACGGCGCTGCGCGAGCCTTCG
This sequence comes from Rhodothermales bacterium, assembly GCA_041391505.1. Classification (NCBI taxonomy): domain Bacteria; kingdom Pseudomonadati; phylum Rhodothermota; class Rhodothermia; order Rhodothermales; species Rhodothermales bacterium. The sequence goes on along the minus strand of JAWKNW010000029.1, from coordinate 39,432 downwards.
AGGCGGAAGCTCCCCTGCTGCATGCCGTTGAGGGACCGGACGACGCCCATCGCGTCGCGGAGCACGAACGGGGTGATGTCCACCAGCGCCCGGTCACCGGTCTGGGCGGCGACGGTGAAGCCCCAGCCGATACTGGATGCGAAGGCGTCCGCCACGGCCGCGCGCTCGGCGGCGTTTTCGGTCAGCGCCCGGAACTGGAGGTTGGGCGCTTCCATCAGCACCTTCGGGCCGACGCGTTTGAACCGGACGACCTGTTCGCCGCCCATCAGGCCGCGGTCCAGCCCGACATCGTTCGACCCCAGGCCGGCCGGCAGGGACGGGACATACAGCAGATCGGTATCCCACACCCCGATCTCCATCCACAACTCACCCTTCGTCGCATCCCAGTAGAGCGGGAGGAAGCCGGCCTGGCGGGTCATGCCCTCCGTCTTGGCCTCGATGGTGGGCAGGTCCTGCGCCGATGACGCGGCGGGAAGGAGGAGCAGCACGAAAAGCAGAAAACGGGCAGGATGTATCGACATGGCAGATCGGATGGGGTCGCTTACGACGCAAAGGTCCCGCAAGACGGGCCAGCGCAGCGCAACCCGACGAGCAGAGAGGTCGCTCCTCGACCCCGGTAACTCCGGGAGCCCGTCGGGATGCCCGTAAAATACGCCCCCGGCGCGAATGCCTCCACCCGCCGAGCGATTACGTTTGGTTACGCCGCGTTTCGAATAGCGCCCGTTGCGGGGCGGCCGGCACGGATTCGGTCGACGCCGGCGGAAACGGATCGGTCGCGATTCTGCGCGCTTAAGCCGCGAATTTCAGGTAGAAACGACGTTTGGCATTACGAACCGGGAAACGGGACGCCGAGATTGGTCTGCTTCTCGCCTTCCACCGTCTCACACCAGCCCCCCGGTAGGCGACGGGTCTCCACCCATAGATTCGACCCGCGCAGGTCCCCGACCGCTACCGGCTTTCGTTTTCAGAACCATCCGAGTGTTGTATGACACGGATTTCGCGGCGTACCTCGATGGGCGCTCTCGCCCTGCTTCTCCTGACGGCGTCGGCGGTCCTGCCGGCGCAGGCGCAGCAGGCCACGCTGGCGCTCTCAGAAGCGACGGTAAGTCCGGAACAGACCTTCGCATTGAGTCTGACCACCAGCGATCTCACCGGCCTCAACGTCACCGCCTACAACGTCGTCCTCACCTACGACACCGCCAAGCTCACCGCGCAGAGCGTCTCGCTGGACGGCACCCTCAGCGGCCCCGACGCGGCCGGCATGACCCTCGTCTATAACAACGACACGCCCGGGACCCTTTCGATCGTGGCCGCCGGCGTCAAAGCCATCGTCGGCGCCGGGACGCTCGCCCACGTGCACTTCAAGGCGGGCGCTACCTCCGGCACGGCGGCGGTGGCCTTCGGAAGCATCATGCTGAACGAGGGCGATCCCGTCGCTACCGGCGCGACGGTCAACGTCACCATCCGCCCGATCCTCTTTGGCGATGCCTCCCAGAATGGCGAGGTGACGGCCTTCGACGCGGCCCAGATCCTCCAGCATGCCTCGGAGATCAACGTGCTCTCCGGCGCGGGCCTCGAGGCGGCGGACGTGTCGGCGAACGGCTCGGTATCTGCGTACGACGCGGCGCTGGTGCTCCAGCATGTCGCCGGCGCGGTGACCTGTTTTCCCGCGGCGAACGACTGCGTCGCCAAGCAGGGCGGCGAGACGCCGGAGCTGGCGCTCCGCTGGGGCCGGCCGTACGTACGGGATGGTGAGACCCGCGTCGACCTGATCGCGGCGACCGCGAACCGGGCGGTCCGCGCGCTCGAACTCGATGTCCACTTCGCCGGCGCGGTGCTGCGCGGCGTCGATGAACGCTCGGGCCGTGGCTGGGCGGCGGCCTACCGGGCGAGCGAGGCCGATCTGGCCCTGTCGCTGGCCTCCCCCGGTACGCTCGCGGCCGATACGCTGCTGACGCTCCGCTTCGCCGGCCAGCCCGATCTCGCGGCGGCCGAGGCGCGGCTCCAGCTGAACGAGCAGGCGATGGCACGCGTCGCCATCGACGTCACCGATACGCAGCCGGCGACGTTCCATCTGTCGCAGAATTACCCGAACCCGTTTAATCCCTCCACCCGCATCCAGTTTGCGCTGAACGACGCCGCCCCCGTCCGGCTCGCGGTGTACGACCTGCTGGGCCGGGAAGTCCGCACCCTCGTCGACGCCACCCGCGCGGCCGGTACCCACACCGTCACGTTCGACGCCGGCGACCTCCCCAGCGGTGTGTATTTCTACCGCATCGAAGCCGGCGCCGCGTCGGAGACGCGCCGCATGGTGCTGATGAAATAGAGGCCGGATTGCAGCGAACGGCGAAGCCGACGGTAACCTTGACTTTGAGTCGCCTCGCGACTCGCGAATAGCACCTCCCCCCGAAGCATATCTAGACCCTGACCAGGCAAACGACGCGGGCCGCACCCCATCCTCTCCGGTGCGGCCCGCGCTGTTTTTGTTTCGGCTTCTAAAAAATTTCCCCAAAACAGAGAGATCCTATTCGGACGGAACGAGTAGGAGGAAACGCAACGTTTTTTCGTGCTCTTTATTCATCTTTATTCATACGAACTGACCGTCCGCACGTCGAGCGAGGAAGCAGGTCGATCACGGCGAAACCGCTTTTTTTGCAGCCGCTTGGTAGTCGCCCCCTGCATCGTATCCGGAGTCTCCGCTCCCCGCTCTTGCCGATCCCTGCAGTCCGTGCGCCGACGCAGTCATAGAAGATTTTATTCCTGATGGAAGCTACCGCAACCTTGACCCCGGGGCGCATCGTCCAGATCATCGGTCCCGTTGTTGACGTCGAATTTCCGGCCAGTGCCGTTCCCGACATTCTGGACGCCCTGACGATCGATCGCGGCGAAGCCGGCACGCTCGTGCTCGAGGTGCAGCAGCACCTCGGCGAGAACCGCGTCCGTACGATCGCGATGGACTCCACCGACGGCCTCACGCGCGGCACGACGGTGAATAACAGCGGTCAGCCGATCGCGATGCCGACGGGCGACGAGATCCGCGGCCGGCTGTTCAATGTCGTCGGCCAGGCCATCGACGGGCTTCCGCAGCCGAAGGTGAAGACGAACCGCCCCATCCATCAGGAGCCGCCGCCGTTCGACCAGCTCGCGGCGTCGACCGAGATGCTGGAGACGGGCATCAAGGTGGTGGACCTCCTCGAACCGTATGCGCGCGGCGGCAAGATCGGCCTCTTCGGGGGCGCCGGCGTGGGCAAGACGGTGCTCATCATGGAGCTCATCAACAACATCGCCAAGGCGCACGACGGTCTGTCGGTGTTCGCCGGCGTGGGCGAGCGTACCCGTGAAGGCAACGACCTCCTCCGCGAAATGCTCGAAAGCCGCGTGGTGGATTATGGCGACGACTTCATCCATGCCATGGAGAAGGGCGAGTGGGATCTCTCGAAGGTCGACCTCGAAGCGACGAAAAAGAGCAGCCTCGCCCTCGTGTTCGGCCAGATGAACGAACCCCCCGGGGCCCGCGCCCGCGTGGCCCTCTCGGGGCTGACGATCGCCGAATACTTCCGCGACCTCGGCGGCCGCGACGTGCTCTTCTTCATCGACAACATCTTCCGGTTCACGCAGGCCGGCTCCGAAGTGTCCGCCCTCCTCGGCCGCATGCCGAGCGCCGTGGGCTATCAGCCGACGCTCGCCACGGAGATGGGCCAGATGCAGGAACGCATCACCTCGACCAAGACCGGCTCCATCACCTCGGTGCAGGCCGTCTACGTACCGGCGGACGACCTCACGGACCCCGCGCCGGCGACCACCTTCGCCCACCTCGACGCCACGACGGTGCTCTCGCGCCAGATCTCGTCGCTGGGCATCTACCCGGCCATCGACCCGCTGGACTCCACGAGCCGCATCCTCGACCCGCGCGTCATCGGCGACGATCACTACAACACGGCGCAGGAAGTGAAACAGCTCCTCCAGCGCTACAAGGAACTGCAGGACATCATCGCCATCCTCGGCATGGACGAACTGAGCGACGACGACAAGCTGGTCGTCGGCCGCGCGCGCCGCGCCCAGCGCTACATGTCGCAGCCGTTCTTTGTCGCCCAGCAGTTCACGGGCTTCGAGGGCAAGTACGTCAAGATCGACGACACCATCCGCGGCTTCAAGATGATCCTCAACGGCGAACTCGACCACTACCCCGAAGGCGCCTTTGCGTACAAGGGCGTGATCGAAGAAGTCATCGCCGCCGGCGAGAAGATGCTTGCGGAAGGCTGACGCCTTCGCGTTCAAGGTGTTGGGTTCAAGGCTCAAGGAAGGGCGCGTAGCTCACCTTGAGCCCTGAACCTCGAACATTAAACCGACTTTCCATGCCAGGTACTTTCTACGTAGATATCGTCTCTCCCAGCGGCAGCGTGTACCGCGGCGAGGCGGAGCGGGTGCGGGCGCCGGGTGTGGCCGGCACGTTCGAGGTGCTCCACAACCACGCTCCGATGATCGCGGCGATCGATATCGGTCCGCTGTATGTGACCACGCCGGCGGGAGAACGCATCGCTTTCGCCACGACGGGCGGATTCGTCGAGGTGCTCAACAACACGGTGACGATCCTCGCCGAGACGGCGGAGCCGGCGTCGGCGATCGACGTCGAGCGCGCGAAGGCTTCCGAGGCGCGCGCGCTGGCCCGGCTGTCCACGGGCAACGAGGCTGACAAGGAACGCGCCAAGCGCGCGCTCGAACGGGCGCGTCTGCGGGTGAGTATGGCCCAGGTGGGCACGCAACGCCGCACCTGATTCCTCCCCCACGCCCATGCAACTCGAGGACCTGCCCTCTCCGGCGATACTGATCGAGGATCGTCGACTCGATGCCAACCTGCGCCGCATGCAGGCGCGGGCGAGAACGCAGCAGGTCGCCCTGCGTCCCCACACGAAAACGCACAAATCGATCCGCCTCGCGCGGCGTCAGCGCGATCTCGGCGCCCGGGGCATTACGGTGGCGAAGGTCGGCGAGGCGGAGGTGTTCGCGGAAGCCGGCTTCGACGACATCCGTCTGGCCTACACCCCCGTCAGCGACCGCGACTTCGCGCGGCTTCTGGTGTTGATGGAACGCGCCCGCATCTCTTTCTGCGTGGATACCGACGAAGGCGCCCAGGCGGCGTCGGCCTTTTTCGCAAGGCACGGCCGCGAGGCCGAAGTGCTCATCGAAGTCGATTGCGGCTATGGCCGATGCGGCGTGCCGTGGGATCATCCGCGGGCCGTCCAGTTCGCGCAACACGTCAACAGCCTGCCTGGACTCCAGCTCCGGGGCATTCTGACGCACGCCGGCCACGCCTACCACGGCCCCAAGATTACGGAGACCGCGGAAGACGCGCTGCGCCGCGTCAGCGCCGAGGAGCGGGACCGCATGCTCGATTTCGCCGGCCGGCTCCATCTGCTCGGGCTCATCCGCCCGAATGCCGAGGATGCCGGGCCCGACCGATTCGAGATCAGCATCGGGTCGACGCCGACCATGCGGTTTTTCGAGAACCGGGTCGATCAGGGCTTTACGGTCACCGAAATCCGCCCCGGAAACTACGTCTTCAACGATGCCATCCAGGTGGCGCTCGGCGTGGCCAATCTCCCGGAGTGCGCGCTGACGGTGCAGGCCACCGTCATCAGCCGGCATCGCGACAAAACGGGCGCCGACCGGCTGTTCCTCGATGCCGGAAAGAAGGTCTTCACCTCGGATACGGGCTACAACACCCAGGGCCACGGCATCCTCCTCTACAACGCCCGCACCATGCAGCGGCTGCCGCACGCCCAACTCGTCGGCCTCTCCGAGGAGCACGGCTGGGTGCGCGTCCCGGGCGGCGCCACGCTGGACATCGGGGCGTTGGTGCGCATCGTGCCGAACCACGCGTGCGTCGTGATGAACAACTTCGACACGGTCTACCTGGTCGAGGGCGATGAGGTGCTGGAGGAGATTCGGGTGGATGCGCGGGGCCGCGTGAACTGATGACGCCGTGGGGGGTCACGCGGTGAGGAGGGCTTCGTCCCGATCGGCCGGCAGGAGGTACGGGCCCGTCGCCGGCTGCTCGGCGATGGCGTTCGTGACGCGTTCGATCTCGTCGAGATCGACATACGGACCCTGAAGCCGGATGAGCCGGCTGCCTTTCATGTATAACAAATCGCCGCGGCCGACGAGCTCTTCGGCCCCGTTCTGATCGAGGATCGTCCGCGAGTCCACTTTCGTGGCGACCTGGTACGCGATCCGGGCCGGGAAATTGGCTTTGATGAGGCCCGTCACCACGTCGACCGACGGCCGCTGCGTGGCGACCACCAGATGGATGCCGACAGCCCTGGCCATCTGGGCGAGGCGGGCGATGGGGGCTTCGACGACCTTCCCGCTGCTCAGCATCAGATCCGCCAGCTCGTCGATCACCACCACCAGGAACGGCATCGGGCGATGGCCGTCGCGTTCCAGCAGGCCGCCCCACCGGCATCGGGCGTTGTACTCGGCGATGCTGCGCACGCCGGCGCGGGCGAGGCGGTCGTAGCGCTCTTCCATCTCGCGTTCGCACCGCTGCAGCACCTGCAGCGCCGGCGCCACGTCGGTGATGACCGGCGTATCGATCAGGTCGGGGTCGGCGGCGAGGTAGTGCTTCGCGAGGCGGGCGTAGACCTGCAGTTCGATTTTTTTGGGGTCGATGAATACAAATTTCAGCGACTCGGGCGGACAGGCGTACAGCAGTCCGACGATGAGGCTGTTGAGGCCGACCGACTTGCCCGCTCCGGTCGCGCCGGCGATCAGGAGATGCGGCATCGTCGTCAGGTCGTCGACGTACACCTCGCCCTCAATGGTTTTTCCGAGGACGAGCGGCAGCGCGTACTGCGTGGTCGAGAATGCGTGCGAGGCGATGAGGTCGCGCACCCGGACCAGCTCCCGGTGCCGGTTGGGCACCTCGACGCCGATGGCCGACTTCCCGGGGATTGGCGCGATCATGCGAAGACTCGGGGCGGCGATGGCCATCGCGAGGTCGTCCCGCAGCGAGCGGATGCTGCTGATCTTGACGCCGGGCGCGAGGCCCAGTTCATAACGGGTGACGGTCGGGCCGACGATCGTGTGGAGGTCGTCGACTTCGACGTGAAACGTCGACAGCGCGTCGAGCAATTCGCGCTGCTGGTCCTGTCGTTCGTGGTCTTCCGGCCGCGCCGGCGCGTCGCCGGCATCGAGCAGGCTCAACGCGAGGCGCCGGGCAGGCTCGGCTTCCTCGATGGGCTCGTGCGCCTCCGTCTGCGCGGGGGCCGGCTTTTCACGCGGCTCCGGGGCGAAGGGGTCCGCCGCCGTCCGGGTCGTGGCGCGAGGCACGACGGCATGGTGCACATAGCCGATTTCGATGGGGTGCGATACCGCCGGCGCCGGTTCGATGGGCGGGTGGAGCCGCATGCCGCCGTCGAGGCGCCGCGCGAGGCGCGTTCGCCAGCGTCGGAAGGTCGAGCGCAGGGCGCGGAGCTTCCGGCGCGCGGCCGGCAGATACCCCTCCCGGATCGTCGGCAGGGCGACGAGCAGGCAGGCGAGCTGCACGAAGGCGAGAAAGACGATCGACCCGGGCGCGCCGATGGCTCGGATCAGCCAGCCGGCCATCGCCGTGCCGGCGGCTCCGCCGTAGAACGACAGGTTGACGTGGACGACCAGGCCGAACCACCCCAGGATCGTGCTGGCGGCCAGCATGTCGACCACGGTGGTGGCGGCCAGGAGCGGCGCGCGGCCGGGGGCTCGTTTCCGGAGCAGTTGGTACCCGCACAGGAAGACGAATAGCACAGGGATGAGGGCCGCGTAGCCCAGATTCGGGACGAGCCAGTACGCCAGGCCCGCGCCGGCCATCCCGACGGCGTTGCGCGCCGGGCCGGCGTCGAGGCCGAACGCCGCATCGGCCAGGCGGTCGTCGGACGGGTGGTAGGACAGGATCGACATCGCGAGCATGACGGCGAAGCCGACGAGCAGCAGACCGAGCAGTTCGAGCTTGCGGTCGCGGGGAAGGACTGGTGCGTGAACGGATGGGTGCATGGTACGAACGTACGGACGGGTTTTATGTGCGTTGAGATCGCCTCGCAGGGCGAACCCGTGTATCTTCTACCGAGCTTCCCGTTTTTGCCACGGTCGACGAATCATTCCCCATGACCGGATTCAGCGCACTGGACTATGCCGTGCTCGCCGTGTACCTCGCGGCGCTGGCCGGCATGGGCGTGTTTTTCGCCCGGAGGGAGACGACCACGGCCGACTTCTTCCTCGCGGGCCGGCGCGTTCCCTGGTGGGCGGCCGGCCTGAGCATCTTCGGCACCCAGCTCAGCGCGATCACGTTCATGGCTATCCCGGCGAAGACCTACGCCGAGGACTGGTCCTATTTTTTCGGGCAGATGGCCATCGTAGCGATCGCGCCGGTGGTCGTGTATTATTACCTGCCGTATTTCCGCCGGCTCGACGTGGCCTCCGCCTACGAATACCTCGAGCGCCGATTCGATCGCCGCGTCCGCTGGTTCGGGAGCGCGTCGTTCGTCCTGTTTCAGCTCGGCAGGATGGGCATCGTGCTGGCGCTGCCGGCCATCGCGCTATCGACCGTGACCGGCATCGATGTCTACGTCTGCATCCTCGCGATGGGCGTGCTGGCCACGCTCTACACCGCGCTGGGCGGCATCGAGGCCGTCATCTGGACGGACGTGGTGCAGGTGGTGGTCCTGCTCGGCGGGGCGGCGCTCAGCCTGATCTGGATCGCTTTCCACGTCGACGGCGGCGCCGCGGAGATCGGCCGCATCGGGGAAGCGGCGGGGAAGTGGCGAGCGTTCGATTGGGCGTTCGACGCGACCGCGCCGACGATCTGGGTGGTGTTTGTCGGCAACCTGTTCGCCAACCTGGTGCCCTACACGACGGATCAGACGGTCATCCAGCGGTATCTCACCACGCCGGATGAGCGGCAGGCGGCCCGGTCGATCTGGACCAACGCCGTGCTCACCGTCCCGGCATCGCTGACGTTTTTTACGATGGGCACGGCGCTTTTCGCGTTTTACCAGGTTCACCCCGCCTCGCTGCCGGCCGGCCTGGCCGGCGATGCCATCTTCCCGTGGTTCATCGCGCACGAGCTGCCGCCCGGGGTGTCGGGCCTCGTGATCGCGGCGCTCTTCGCGGCGGCGATGTCGAGCATCGACAGCAGTATGAACAGCGTGGCGACATCGCTGGTCGAAGACGTCTATCGGCTGGCGCGTCCGAACGAGCCGGATGCGGCGTATCTCCGCCTGGCGCGCCGGCTTACGGTAGGGCTCGGGGTGCTGGGAACGTCGGCCGCCCTCGCGCTCGCCACGTTCGAGGTGAAATCGCTCTGGGATGTGTTTCTTCAACTCGTGGGGCTCTTCGGTGGCAGTCTGGCCGGCGTCTTCGCCCTCGGGATGTTCACCCGCCGCGCCGACGCCCGCGGCGCGTGGGTCGGGGCCCTCGCCAGCGCCGCGATCCTTTTCGGCGTGCAGCGTTATACTTCACTGCATTTTTTCCTCTACGCCGGCGTGGGCGTCGTATCGTGTTTCGTCATCGGGCTCGCCGCCAGCCGAAGGCGTTCCACGATGTGATCTTTCGATCCGTTTGCCGTGTTCCATTTGCCCAGCGAGATCCCATGGTCCTGTTCCAGGTCGACGCGTTCACCCGTAGCCCGTACTCCGGCAACCCGGCCGGCGTCTGCATCCTCGATCGACCCGCCGATGCGCGCTGGATGCAGGATGTGGCCCGCGAGATGAATCTGGCTGAAACGGCCTATCTGTTACCGGAGGCCGACGGCTATCGGCTGCGGTGGTTTACGCCGACGGTGGAAGTCGACCTCTGCGGTCACGCCACGCTCGCCAGCGCGCATGTCCTCTGGGAGCAGGGCGTGCTGCCGGCGGACCGGACCGCCGTGTTCCACACCCGCAGCGGCCGGCTGACGGCCGAACGCCGGGGCGACCGGATCGAACTGGATTTCCCCACGGAAGCCCCGTCGCCGGCCGCGGCGCCCATCGAGCTGTACGGCCTGGGCGCCGAGCCCGTGTACGTCGGGGCGAATCGGATGGACTATCTCGTCGAGATCGCCGACGCCGACAGGCTGCGCGCGATGCGTCCGGACATGACCGCGCTACGCCAGATCCCGGTGCGCGGCATCATCGTCACCGCGCAAAGCGACGACCCGGCGTACGATTTCATCTCCCGGTTTTTTGCCCCCGCCGCCGGCGTCGACGAGGACCCGGTCACCGGCTCGGCGCACTGCTGCCTCGGGCCGTACTGGGCGCAGAAGCTCGGCAAAACGGACCTGCGGGCCTACCAGGCGTCGCCACGGGGCGGGGCGGTGGGTGTTCGCGTGGCCGGCGAACGGACGTACCTCCTGGGCGAGGCTGTTACCGTGATGCGGATCGAACTGCTCGTTTGAGGAGAGGCGGTTCGCCGCCGGCATGATGGGGGGATTTTTGCCCTGGCGAGGGGGGCGTTAGCCATTGCAAAGCGAGGCTAGACCCCCGATCTTGTAAACTCAGGTACAATCGGCACCTCCATGCGCATCGCTTCGCCACAATTCTATCGCCCGCTGCTTATCTCCCTGTTCGCCCTGTCGATCGGATGGGCGCAACCCGACCCGTCGTCCGCCGCTTCGTACGGTGCGGTGGAAGACCTCGCGGCGGATTACGGCCGGGATCGGTTGGATGCGCATACCTCATCGGTGGTTGTGGAGGCGTCCGACTCCCTCGCGCTCGTGGCCCTCTACGAGTTAGCCCGTGGCCCCCAGTGGGCGCAAAATGCCGGCTGGCTCACCGCCCCCGTCCGCTTCTGGTATGGCGTTACCGTTACGGACGGCAGGGTGACGCATATCAGCCTTCCAGAAAACCGCATGGGGGGAGCCGGCAGCACATCGTTACCGCTCGAGATCGGCGACCTGACCTTTCTGCAGGTGCTGGATCTCCATGGCAATTCCCTGCTGGGCGACGTGCCAGAGACGATCACCCGGCTGTCGCACCTCGAGGAGCTCTACCTGAATGACAACCTGCTTCGCAGCCTGCCCGATTTGAGCGGGCTGGGCGATCAGGCGCTCCGGGTGGTCGATGTCTCCGGAAACCGCCTCACTTTCGACGACCTGGAGCCGAATGCCGGCCAGCGGTTTACGTTCACGTATGCCCCGCAGGGCAGTTTCAACCTGCCGGTATCGCCGCGATCAGCCTACGAAGGCGATGCGGTCACGCTGGCGGCCGGGGATGGCGGCGCGCAGAGCCGCTTTCAGTGGTACCTGGACGGGGTCGCCCTGGAAGGAGCGAACGCATCGACCTATACGATTTCTGAAGCGACGGATGCGAACGCGGGCCCGTACGAAGTGGAAGTCACGAATCCACTCTTTCCAGAGCTTGTCCTGCGCAGCGACCCCAAAACGCTGGCCCTGTATCGGCGCAACGAGCTGCAATGGCTCGACATCGGTTCGTACCAGAATGGGTACCCTGTTAGTGGCGCGCACATCGACCAGGGCAGCGGTACGGTGGGGATGCAGTACCCGGCTATCCTCCGGTTCTCGAATCATCTGCGGTACTCGGCGTTCTGGGTCGGTGTGAGGGATTGGACGGATGATTCGGGGTCGAACTATCCGTACTACGTGGCGCGCATCGGAGGCAGCGCTGGAAGCCGTAATGGGGAGGCCGAGTCGCCGGTTCCGATCGAACATCGACTCATCGGGCGGTATGCGGATACCGTGGTGGAGGTCGATGGCGTACCCTCCTTCGACAAAAATACGGTGCTCGACGATGTCGACCCGACCCTGCCGGCCGATCGGATGGTCCATTCCGTCCGCAATCTATCCATGGGCATAACGGTCGAGCAGAAGGCGTACGCCTATACGAACGAATACAACGACAACTACCACCTGATCGACTACGCCTACTGCAACACCGGCAATATCGACGAGGATGAGGAGGTCGAACTCCCGGATCAGACGCTGCACGACGTCTACTTTTTCTGGAGCCGTGCCTGGCGAGGCGCCGAGCAGGCGTCCCGCGTCACCTCCAACGATCAGGCCTGGGGCCGGTACACGACGTACGATGTGGTCGGCGACGGCCATGAGCCATATCCCGTCGATTTTACGGCGCAGTATGGCTGGGTGGGGTGGGGTCTTGGCACCTCCTCCTACTATGAGCTCGGAGGGCCGGTCAATTTCAGCGACGGAGAATACATCGCCCGCAACGATACGGTCGGCCGGCTTTCCGCCGCGACGATGATGGGCGCGGAAACCCTGCATGCCGATCGCTCCACGACGGATGCTTCGTACGATCGGGGACAGCCCAGCGTCATGTCCTTCCATCAGAACGACGGTCCGTATAACCACGACGGCCTGACGCACGAGGACTACTACCGGCTGGGCATCCTGGGGCCGACGCTCAGCCCCGAAGAAGCCGAGTGCATCCCCTGCCGGCGTGTGTATCCGCATTTCGCCGATCAGAACCAGCCGGACGGTACATTCTGGACGCTCACCGACGCCACGCGGCTCACGGGATTGCAGGCCGGCGGACATGCCGCCACGGCCGGCTACGGACCCTACGAGATGGCCCCCGGGGAATGTGTGAACATCACAGTGGCGGAAGGCGTCGCCGGCCTCAGCTTCGACGCCGCCACGCGCATCGGGCGCGCGTTCAAACGCGGCGGAAGTGATCGGGACACCGAACGGATCGCGTACGATGCGGATGGCGACGGCCGGATCGATTCGACGGGGTTCGACTACGACCAGGTGTTTACGGGCGCGGAGGCCCTGACGAAGAACCAGTGGGTCATGAGCGCGCGCGACTCGCTGTTCCAGGCGTTCAACCGCGCACAGGCCGTCTTCGAGGCGAGCGACGGTTTTTCGGTATACCCGATGGCCGAACCGCCCCATCCGCCCTCCCGCTTCAGCCTCCGCAGCCGGCCACCAGATGCGATTGACCTCGAATGGACGCCGGCGACCGACGGCCCCGCAGTGGACCGCTGGGAGCTGTTCCGCACGGAGGGCTGGGTGGACAACCTGTATGGCAACGGATGCCTCGACGACCCGTCCGTGGCCTGCGGCTACGAGCGCGTCGCGACGCTTCCAGCGGATACCCGCGTCTACACCGACACCGACGTCTCTCCGGACGCCGCCTATTATTATTACCTCCAGGCCGTCGGGAAGCCGCAACCCGAATCCAACGACGCGATTTCCGGCACCCCGGGCGGGGTGCCGCTGCGGAGCGGCCGGTACCTGACGCAGACGTATTCGCCCGTCTCGCCGGCCGGACCGGCGGTGCAACCCGAACCGTTGCCTGAGGGCATCGGTCAGCTGGCCCAGTTCCCCAACCCGTTTCTGGACCAGACGACGATCCGGTATATCATTCCACAAACCACGACCGTGAAGCTGGTCGTGTACGACGTGCTGGGTCGCGAGGTCGAGCGACTGGTCGACGGCGTTCAGGCCGCCGGCCTGCACGAGGTCGTGTTTCATCCCGGCGGGGTGCTGGCAAGCGGGGTGTATTTCTACACGCTCGAAGCCGGGGATCTGAAGGAGACGGGCAAGATGGTGCGGCTGCGCTGAGGCCTCTGGGGAATGCCGTTCACGACCCGCGGGGGTCCGGCGGGGGGGCGACGGGGTCCGGACGCGGGTCGCCCATCCAGTAGCGTGGGCCGGCGCCGAGGCCGGCGGCGCGGTCCGCCGGGTTGACCAGGTGGCATTTTTCCATCGAGAGGCAGCCGCAACCGATGCAGTCGGTGAGGGTGTCGCGGAGCCGTATCAGTTCGGCGATGCGCGTGTCGATGCGCGCGGCCCAGCCGGCCGACAACTTTTCCCAGTCTTCCTTCACAGCCAGCCGGTCGTCCGGCAAGAGCGCCAGTTCTTCAGCGATCTCTTCCAGGGTCAGCCCCACCCGCTGGGCGAAGAGGATGAACGCCACCCGGCGGATCGTGGCGCGGGGATACATGCGGTAGCCGGAGGCGTTGCGAAAGGACTGGATCAGGCCCTTTTCCTCGTAAAATCGGAGTGCGGACGTCGCGACGCCGCAGCGTTCGGCGAGTTTGCCAATCGAGAACGGGACGTAGAGCGAAGCGATGCCGCCGGCGGCGTGTGTGTCGGGCATGACAATATACGTGTGGCAGGTTTCGGTGGAAATTTAACGCGAACCGCTTCTTGCCTTCAAGTGAACTTGAAGGTTTGTCTTGCCGGCGTTTCGTTCATCTCCCATTCCGACGCCATGTTCACGCTGTACATCCTGATCAAATGCCTTCACATCGTCGCCGCGACCATCTGGTTCGGGGGCAATTTTATCATCGCGCTGCTCCACCTGCGTGCCGCCCGATCCGGCGACTGGGAGGCGGTGACCACCCTCGGCCGGCAGGGCGGGTTTGTGGGGGGCGCCGTCATGGCGCCGGCCGCGGCGGTCGCCCTGATCACCGGCATCGTCCTGACGGTGCAGGGCGGGTTCCGGTTCGACATGGTCTGGATCGTGTGGGGGCTCGTCGGACTCATCCTGTCGTGGTTCGTCCTGAGCGCCACCCTGATCCGGAAAGCCGGCATCGAACTGGGCCGGGCGGCGCAGGAGGGCGGCCCGGCGGATCCCCGGGTGGCCGGACTCCATCGCCGGATGATGCGGCTGACCTTCCTCAACCTCGCGGTGCTGCTGTCCGTACTGGTCGTCATGGTCGCCAAACCCGTCTGATCGCGCTCCCACGAACCAGCATCCGGTATCCTGCCATGCCTACCGTCATCCGATCCAACGCGCTCGTCCCGAGCCCCGGCGGCACGATCCTCTTCGAGGGCGGGCCCCACGGGGCCAACGTTTCCTTTTTTCTGGTCGACAACGAACCCGGCGCCGGCCCCGCGCTGCATGTCCACCCGTACCCGGAAACGTGGATTGTCCGTGAGGGGCGCGCCCGCTTCACGGTAGACGGGGAGGTGATCGAGGCCGGCGCCGGCGACATCGTGGTGGTGGAAGCCGAGACCCCGCACCGGTTCAAGAACATCGGTGAGGATCGGCTTGAAATCATCTGCATCCATCCTTCCAACCGCGTGATCCAGCGGGATCTCGAAACGGAGCGGCCCGAAGTGTAGCGGCCCGAAGTATAGCGGGCGAATCCCGAGCCGCGCCGCGGTGAGGGCGCGGCCTACATGCGATCGATTCGTTCCGATTACAGCTTCCCGGAGTGGCGCGTCCTACCCTGTCACTACTTGTCCCTGAGATTTTCCACCATCACCAAAGGGAGGTTGATCTACCATGAACGGCACGATCGTACGAATGCCTGCGGATGCAGGTGACGTCAGAATACCCGAACACCGCCCGGCCACGACCCCATCGTTGCTGGGTCTTCTTCTGCTGGCCGCGATCCTCACCGGCTGTGTGAATTCAGGCGCTTTTTACGCCGCCAATCGCACGAGCGTCGAACTCGGCGAAGCCAATTTCAGGATCGTCGCGCTCAACGCGCAGGGCCAGGCCGAGGCCGGCTATATCCTCGGGTTCTCGGCCAGCCAGGGGGGGCAGGCCACGACGCTGGCGCTCTTCCGGGTCGAGGGAGAAGGGCTGCTCTACAAGGCGGCCGTCGAAGACCTGTGGGCGCAATTCGAGGCGCAGCACGGGGCGGTGGGCAACCGCCGGCTGGCGCTGGTGAACGTCCAGTTCGACGCCGACGCGAGCAACTATCTTGGCCTTTATTCGAAGTCGGTCGTGTCCGTTCGCGCGGACGTCGTCGAGTTCGAATAGCAGATTAACGCGTTGTTGACGTATCGTACGCTGAGCGCTCGGACTACGGGTTGGAACCGTCGACATCGACCCGGCTATCAAGCTCATGCACACAGGTTCACAAATGACCTATGATTTCGGCCATCGACGACATCACGCATAAGCTGGAGAAAAAGCCCGAGGTGGCCCGGGTGCTCTTATTTGGGTCCCGCGCCAGGGTTGATCATGATGCTCGTTCCGATATCGATCTGGCCATCGATTGCCCTGCGGCTTCTCGCGAGCAGTGGCAGCGGATCCGTGAAGAGGTCGATCGTACCAGAACGCTGCTTTTTATCGACGTAGTTCGATTTGATACGGCGCCGCAGTCGCTTCGCGACCGCATCCTCGAGGAAGGCATAGTGCTTTATGAGCGTTGAGAAGATTCGACAATCGATGGAAAATCTAGGGCGAGCCCTGGATCGGTTGGGCGATGCGCTCCGAGCGGAGCGGAGTGAGTTGACCGTGGATGCAACCATCCAACGTTTCGAGTTTTGTGTCGAGCTTTTCTGGAAAACGCTTCGTCGCCAGCTTGAATATGAAGGGGTTGAATCCAGAAGTCCGCGTGAGGCACTCAAGCACGCGTACCCACAACGATGGCTCCGTGCTGAGACCGTATGGCTCGACATGCTGGACGATCGCAACAGGACGTCGCATCTGTACGACCAGCAGATGGCCGAGGAGATCTACCAGCACATCATCACGTATTATGACGAACTCGCGTTTACCTACGCGTTCCTGCGGGATCGTTTTTCGGATCTGCTTCGGTAGCCGAAACCGTTTGCCGGCCTTGCTCCGGCGCTGGTGAACGTCGAGTTCGACTAGGCGTCAGCCGGCGTCGCTGCCTCCGCCGAAGTGCCGGTAGCCGCGATTCTCGAGGGGGATGACGGCGCCTTCGGGCGTCTGGATGCGGACGCCTTCCGAGGCGTCGGTGACGGTGCCGATGACTTTGAACGTGGAGGCCTCCATGCGGGCGAGCGTTTCCTCGGGCATGGTGAAGAGCAGTTCGTAGTCCTCGCCGCCATAGAGGGCGTATGTATCCGCATCCTGCGAGAAGTGGGCCGCGGCGCGGCGGGTCTCTTCGTGGATGGGGAGCGCCTTGGCATCGAGCAGGGCGCCGACGCCGCTGTTGCGACAGAGGTGCAGGACCTCGGAGGCCAGGCCGTCCGAGATGTCGATCAGGGCGTTCGGCTGGATGCCGGCTTGATGCCAGGCGCGCACGATGCCCATGCGCGCGGCCGGCGTCAGCTGCCGGCGGATGACGTAGCCGAATTCCTTGAGGTCGGGCTTGTAGTCCTGGCCGATGCGTTGCAGCATGGCGCGCTGGTCGAGCAGGATGCGCAGGCCGGCGAAGGCGCCGCCGAGATCGCCGGTGACGCACAGCTTGTCGCCGGCCCGGGCGCCGCTCCGGTAGACCACCTGGTCCTCGCGGGCCTCGCCGATCACGGTGACGGAAATCGTCATTTTCTGCGCGGCCGTCGTGTCGCCGCCGAGCAGCGCGACGCCGTACGCCTCGCAGGCTGTCTTCATGCCCTGGTAGAAGTCGTCGACCATCTCCACCGAGACGTCGTGCGGCAGACCCAGCGCGATGGTGGCGAATCGGGGGATGGCATTCATGGCCGCGATGTCGCTCACATTGACGCCGATCGATTTGGCGCCGAGGTGTTTCATCGGGGCAAAGGTGCGGTCGAAATGCACCGACTCGATGAGGGCGTCGGTGGTGACAACATGGACCCGCCCCTCGCCGATGCGGTACACGGCGGCATCGTCGCCGATGCTCTTCAGGATGTCGCCATCGGCCGGCTTGCCGAGGACGGCCTGGATGCGGTCGATCAATCCGAACTCGCCCACGGTGCTGATGGGCGTGAAGGTGGCTTCCGTTGAGTGCATGTCGACTTCGTCTGGGGCGGCACACCGCGACCGGCGCGGTGCGACAGGGTGGGCTATCGCGAGGGCAGGCAGATTTTCCCGGCGATCGCCGGCTTCGATGCGCCGGTGACGCCCGGCATCCCGGTGGGGACGCGCTGCATGGTTTCATGACCGAGCACGGCGAAGCAGAGCGCCTCCTTGGCGTCGGCGTCGAGGCCGTATTGGTCGGTCGTGTACACGCGAACCGGGGCGAGGCGTTCCGTGAGGGCGTCCATCAGCACCGGATTGCGCACACCTCCGCCCGAGGCGATCACGGCGTCGATCGCATGGCGCGGGGCGACGATGCGCTCCATCGCATCGGCGACCGAGGCGGCGGTGTAGGCGGTGACGGTGGCGACGAGATCCTCGCGCCGGCAGGCGGGGCCGGCCTCGGCGACCAGCCAGTCGACGAACGCCTGCCCGTAATACTCTCGGCCGGTCGATTTCGGGGGGATTCTGGCCAGATACGGGTCGGCGAGCAAAACGTCCAGCACGTCTTGCACGACGGCGCCGGAGGCGGCGATGCGGCCGTCGAGGTCGAACGCCCGATGAAAAAATCGCTGCGCGAGCGCGTCGATGAGCATGTTGCCCGGACCGGTGTCGAAGGCGAACACCCCGGCGGGCGGGGCGCCGGCGGGCAGGATCGTGACGTTGGCGATGCCGCCGATGTTGAGGAGCGCCCGGTTTTCGGCCGGGTCGCCAAAAAAGACATAATCGAAATACGGCACGAGCGGCGCGCCCTGACCGCCGAGGGCCATGTCGGCCATGCGGAAGTCGCCTACCACCGGGACGCCGAGCAGGTTGGCGAGGGTCGATCCGTCGCCGATCTGGAGGGTGGAGCGGGTCGGCGCTCCGGCGCAGTCTTCGGCGTCGGGGACGTGCTGCACCGTCTGGCCGTGGAGGCCGACCAGATCGAGGTCCTCTGGCGTCAACTCCACGCGTTCCAGCGCGGTGCGGATGGCGTCGGCGTAGACGTGGGCGAGGCGGACGTTGAGCTGCGAGAGGTCGCGTACGGACGACGATTCGGGCGCCGAGTTGGCGAGCAGGAGGTCGCGCAGGTCTGCCCGGTAGGGAATGCTGGAGAAGGCGACCAGTTCGATGTCCATGCCCGGGCCGGAGCCGGCGAGGCGGGCGAGAGCCACGTCCACCCCGTCGAGCGAGGTGCCGCTCATGACGCCGGCGACGAGCCGGACAGGCGGTGGGGCGTCGGGCATCGAGGCGGCTTATTCGCTGTTCGCGCGGGTGCGCAACTCGACGGCTTTCTGGGTGAAGTCGTCGGCGCGGTCCGGTTTGAGGATCGCCAGCTTGTCGTACATCCGGGCAGCCTCGTCGTACTGCTTCTGGCCCTCGTAGATGCGGGCGAGCGTTTCGGAGACCATGTCGTCGATCGGCGCGCCGAGGTCGGGCGCTTCGATCGTTTCGTAGTCCGGCTTGGGCACGATGCGGGCCGATTCGAGATCGGCGATGAGGCGATCGAGTTCCTCGTCTTCCGCCGGCATGGCCCGCGCGGCGCCGTTGGCCGCCGGCGGCGGTTCGGCGGGTTCGGCCGGTTCGGCCGGTTCGTCGAAGAACGCCGTGGCCTCCGTTTCGAGATCTTCTTCGCCCGCTTCCTCCTCCGCCTCGTCCGTGGCGTCTTCGTCGATCACGAAATCTTCCGTCACGTCGACCTCGAACGTCGCGTGATCCGGCAGGATGTCGTCATCGGGCGCGAGGAAGGCGGCGATGATGTCTTCTTCCTCTTCTTCCGGTTCGACCGCCATCAAGGGCTCCTCGATGTCGAGGAGGGTGTCGTTGGGTTCGGGGGCCGGCTCGTACTGAGCGGGTGCATCCGCGACGACGATTTCCTCGCCGTCCTGCTCCGGCGCGGGGCCCACCATCGCGAACATCTGCATGGCGTGGTCGAGCCCTTTCTGGATGGCCGGACTGTTGGGCATGAGAAACGCGGCCTGCTGCCAGGTGATCATCGCTTCCTGCCACCGTGCTTCCGCCGCATAGGCCTGCGCGAGCAGGACGTAGGAGGTCACATGCCCGGGGGTGATGTGCTTCAGCTGTTCGAGCATCGGGATGGCTTCGTCGGCCTTCCCTTCGCGCAAGCAGGCGAGTGGCTCCTTGATGTCGTAAACAGACATGGGTTCATGCAAGGCATTTACGCGGAATACGTACCGAGGCAAACGCTACCGAACCGCATTGGGTTCGGTCGTTGGCCGGAATTTCCCCGGTCGTTTCGAAAAGAGCAGGTGTACAGAGCAAACGAGCGGACGCGACGCGCCGGGCAAAGATGCGATCCAGAACCGGTATGCCGCCGCCGGCCGGGTGTCTCGGGGGCACGCGTCGTCTCCTGGCAAGATACTATCCGCGCGGCGTTGTGCCAAGAGGCGCTCGCTGGCGCCGCAAATCGCGGAAATTGTAGGCGGTTACGAGACCGAAGCCGAGCGCGAACATCGCCTGGAACGGTACGGCGGCCCATTCGCCGTAGGCGGTGACGGCGACGAGGCCGGCCAGGCTGTACGCGGCGAGCAGGGCCTCGAAGAGCGACCACGGCGAGATGCGGAGCCTGTGCGTCGTGGTTCCGCCTTTGGGAGTGCGCACGAACGGCGTCCGTTTGCCGGCGAGGCCCAACGCGAGCGCGCGGGTGTTGTTGAGAGCGAGGCCGATCGAACCGGCCATGAAGAGCGGGAAGAACGCCACGCGGCGGAGCCAGTCCGGGTAGAGCGCCCGCTGGGCGAAGAGCTGCGCCAGAAAAAAACCGAAGAACCCGATCAACCCGAACCCGAGGAACGCGAAATACAGGGGGCCGGGGCCGTCGTACCCGAGGTGGTTGAGCAGGAGCAGCGGCGCGTGCAGGAGCGCCGCGGCGAGGATGCAGGGGAAGACGAAGTGGGCGGTCAGCTGGAAGGTGCCTTCGACCTTGACGCCTCGGGATTCGCCCGAGCGCCACAGCCGGCCGAGGAGTTTGCGGCCGGCCTCGGTGGCCCCCTTCGTCCATCGGAATTGCTGCGAGCGGAGCGCGTCGAGGTCGCGTGGCAGCTCGGCCGGCACCTCGATGTCGCCGACGAACGTGAAGCGCCACCCCTTGAGCTGGGCGCGGTAGCTGAGGTCGAGGTCCTCGGCGAGCGTATCGCTCTCCCAGTCGCCGCCGTCCTCGATGCACGCCCGGCGCCAGATGCCCGCCGTGCCGTTGAAGTTCATGAAGTAGCCGGCGCGGTTGCGCACGAACTGTTCGAGCGCGAAGTGCGCGTCGAGCCCGAAGGCCTGGATGCGGGTGAGGAGCGATTCGCCGGCGTTGAGATGCCCCCAGCGCGCCTGCACCATGCCGACGTCCGGCCGATCAAAATGCGGAAGCATCCGCCGAAGGAAATCCGGCGCCGGGATGAAGTCGGCGTCGAAGATGGCGATGAAGGCGCCGCGCGCGAGGCGCAGCCCGTTCTTGAGCGCGCCGGCCTTGTAGCCGCCGCGGTCGGCCCGGTGGACGAGCGTGATGTCGACGCCCCGCTCCTGCCAGTGGGCGACGCGGCGCGCGACGATGGCGGTGGTTTCGTCCGTGCTGTCGTCGAGGACCTGGATTTCCAGGAGAGATCGCGGGTAGTCGAGCGCGGCGCAGGCGTCGATGAGCCGCTCGCAGACGACCGGTTCATTGTAGAGCGGCAGCTGCACCGTGACCGCGGGACCGTCGCGATCCACCGGCGGCGGCGCGTCCGCCGGCGGCACCGGGCCGTCCTTCAGGCGATCGTTCCGCACAAACATGACGGCAAGCCAGAGCAGGTTCGCTCCGTACAGCGTCATAACGAACGTGGCGATGGCGTAGAGGATGGGCAAGAAAGGTAGCAGGTTCAAGGTTCAAGGCTCAAGGAGTCGGGGTTCACGCTGTGCATGTCGCGACAGCCTTAAACCGTGAACGTGACACCTTGAACCGGCGAAGCCAGTTTTACCAGTTACTCGTAGCCGCTGTAAAGATGTCGTCCGCGAGGTTCTGGAGGGCGGCTACGGCCGCGACTTCTTCCTGGTCGAGGTTTACCGGGTCGTATTCCTCGAAGCTGGTGAAGGTGCGGCGCAGGAGCTCCTTTTCGTCGTCGCCGGAGCGATCGATGTAGAGGACGGAGGCGCTGAGGCTGACGCGGTTGAGGGCGGCGCGCTCTTCGCCGCTGACGGCAGAGGGGGCATTCGTGTAGCGCTGGAGCTCGACGGTCAGCACCGCGTCGGCGTCGTCCTCGTTTTCGACGAGCGACAGCCGCGTCTGGCGAACGAACCGGTTGATCAGCAGCTCCGTCATCTGATCCCCGAGTGTGGGGAACGTGTTGACGCTGTTGTCGACCACCTGGGGGATGGCGATCGTCTGGATATTATCGGGGATGGAGGCGCCGGTGAAGCTGTAGAAGCCGCAACCGGAGAAAGGCAAAAGGCAAATCGCACAGTGCAACATGAACCATGGGGCATACCATGAGCGAACTCGGCTACCCGGGCGGCCCAGGCCATTTTGCAAGTTGCGATGTGCACTTTGCGATTCGTTACGCTTCTTCATCGATCTCCTTCAGCTTGCGGTACAGCGTCCGCTCGCTGATGCCGAGGGCGCGTGCGGTCTGCCTGCGATTTCCCTTGTAGTATTTCAGGGCGTCCGCGATGAGCTGTTGCTCGGCGGATTCCAGCGTGGGGAAAACGGGTTCGGCATCCTCTTCCTCGGGCTCGATGTCGTCGTAGTCGCGCGGCGGCGGCGATCCGGCGCCGAGCAGCGGCCGGCCGGGGACGGACGTCGGCTCCAGCTCGTAGGGCACTTCTTCGACGAGCGTCGAAAACGCGTCTTCGCCGGCGTTTTCCCGGACGATGACAAACGGGCTGCCGGACCGCTCGTAGTCGTTCGACTCCATCGCGTCGGACCCTTTCGGGACCCGCACGCCCGGCGACATCCGGACGATATGCTCCTTGAGGTCGCGGATCTCGAGGCGCAATTCCAGCAGCGCGCGATAAATCAGCTCCCGGCCACGGTCATCCCCCTCTCCCTCCTTCCATCCCCCGGGGCGGACGGAAGGCACCATCTCGCTCGACGCCCCGGACGCGGTGACGCCGCGCAGGAACGTGCGGAGGTCTTCCACGCCCACCACGTCGCGCTTGAGCAGCACGATGACCTGTTCCGCGAGGTTGCGGAGTTCGCGGACGTTGCCGGGCCAGCGATACCGCACCAGCATCTGCCGGGCCGCATCGTCCAGCCGGCGCATCGGGGAATTGTATTTCTGCGCGAACTGGTGGAGGTAGCTCTCGAAGATGGGCAGGATGTCCTCCTGGCGGTCCCGCAGCGGCGGGATCTGGATGATCACCGTGCTGATCCGGTAGTAGAGATCCTCCCGGAACCGGCCGGCCTGCACCTCCTTGCCGAGTTCCTTGTTCGTTGCGGCGATGACGCGGGCATCGGACTTGAGGATGGTCGACGACCCCACGCGCGAAAACTCGCCCGTCTCGAGGACGCGCAGGAGGCGCACCTGCGCCGCGAGCGGCATCTCGCCGATTTCATCCAGAAAGATGCTGCCGCCGTCGGCCTCTTCGAAGTGCCCGCTGCGGCGGTCTACCGCCCCAGTGTACGCGCCCTTCTCGGCGCCGAAGAGCTCGGACTCGATCAGCCCCTCGGGGATCGCGCCGCAGTTCACGATGACGAGCGCCTTGTGCCGGCGCGTTCCCATCTCGTGGATCGCCTTCGCGATCACCTCCTTGCCGACGCCGCTCTCGCCCTGGATCAGGACGTTGACTTCCGTGCGAGCCACGAGCCGCATCTGATCGATGACATGCCGGATCGCGGCCGAGGTGCCGACGATCCCGAAGCGTTCCTGTACCGATTCTCTATCCATGCGCGCCAAACAGGGTTGCCGATGTGCAGTCGGTGATGCGGACCTTCGCATAGGCGCCCGGCGCGAGGCCGGCGCGGTCGAAGATCACCATCTTGTTCGTATCCGTTCGCCCGCAGAACTGCGCGTCGTCGCGTTTGCTGGGGCCTTCGACGAGCACCGTGTGCCAGCGCCCGATCTCGTCCCGGTTGCGCGCCAGCGACATGCGGTTCTGCAGGGCGATGATCTCGCTGAGCCGGCGTTTTTTGGTCTCGACGGGCACGTCGTCCGCATATTTGCGGGCGGCGTAGGTGTCGGGTCGTTCGGAGTAGATAAACATGAACGCGCTGTCGTAGCCGACCTGCTCCATCAGGCTCAGCGTATCCGCGTGCTCGTCCTCGGTTTCGCCGCAGAAGCCGGCGATGATGTCCGTCGAGAACGAGACACCCGGCACGATGGCGCGCGCGCGTTCGATGAGATTCAGGTATTCCTCCCGCGTGTACGTGCGGCGCATCCGCGCCAGCACGTCGGTGTTGCCGTGCTGCACCGGAAGGTGGATGAAATTGCAGACGTTGTCGCGCTCGCGGTGGACGTGCAGCAGCTCGTCCGAACAGTCCTTCGGGTGGCTCGTCGAGTACCGGATGCGCAGTTCGGGCGAGAGCAGGCTGATGCGGTAGAGCAGTTCGGCGAAATCGACGGTCGTGCCGCCGGCCTCGGCGCGGTAGGAGTTGACGTTCTGTCCGAGGACCGTCACTTCCTTGAAGCCGTTGTCCACCAGCTGCCGGCATTCGTCGAGGATGCTCGCCGCCGGCCGGCTCCGCTCGCGGCCGCGGGTGAAGGGCACCACGCAGAACGAACACATGTTGTCGCAACCGCGCATGATGGACACGAAGGCGGAGATGCCGTTCGAGTCGTATCGCACCGGACTGATGTCCGCGTACGTCTCCTCACGCGAGAGCTGGACGTTGACGGCGGCCTGGCCGCTTTCATCGGCCGCGTGGAGGAGGTTGGGCAGGTCGCGGTAGGCGTCGGGGCCCACGACGAGGTCGACCAGCTTCTCCTCATCCAGCAGCTTGTGGCGCAGCCGCTCGGCCATGCAGCCGAGGACGCCGAGCGTGAGGTCCGGCCGGCCGCGCCGTTTTTCCGCCCGGAAGGCCGCGAGGCGGGTGCGGACTTTCTGCTCCGCGTTGTCGCGGATCGCGCAGGTGTTGATCAGCACGACATCCGCCTCGTCCGGGTTGCGCGTGAGCCCGAACCCCTGCTCGCGCAGCACCGCCGCGACGATCTCGGAGTCCGACACGTTCATCTGGCAGCCGTAGGTCTCGAGGTACACCTGCCGCATGCCCGGCGTCTCCTGCGCGGTGGGTTTCGGCGCATCGAGGTCGTCGAGGATGCCGATATCGGGAATGGGGTTCATGACGGGTGCCGGATGCGGGAAGCGTGGTTGGTCCTGGGCCGGGGGATCGCGGGGTGACAGGATGTCAGGTCTATGATATTCAACTCGGGTGCTCTGGATCCCGCGCGGCAGAGCAAAGATCGTATGATGCGATTATGTTGAGACACGACGTGTCGTGTCCCTACCGGCTGAGGGATTCGCGGCGTTCCAGGAACCGGACGATGTATTTGCCGATCATGTCAAATTCCAGGTTGACGCCGGCTCCGGGGACCCACGCCGGCACATTCGTGTGCGTAAAGGTATGCGGGATGATGGCGACGGTGAGCGCGTTTTCGTCCAGCCGCGCGATGGTCAGGCTGATGCCGTCGATGGCGATGGAGCCCTGGGGGACCAGGTAGGCGGCCTGCTCGGGCGCGAACCGGATACGGTAGAGGCGATCGGTGGCCTCCTCGACGACGGATTCGACGACGCCGGTGCCGTCGACGTGGCCCTGCACGAAATGCCCGTCCATCCGGCCATCCGCCCGCATGGCTCGCTCCAGATTGACGCGCGTGCCCGGCTCGAACGTGCCCAGCGTCGTCTTTCGCAGGGATTCCTCGATCACGACCACCTCGAAGGCGCGGTCCTCAACCCGCACGACGGTCATGCACGCGCCGTTGATGGCGACGCTCTCGTCGGGTTTCAGCTCGGGCGCGAAGGAGGTCTCGATGCGCAGGCGCTTGCCGCCGCCGAGGTCGTCCACGCCGGCGATGCGGCCTACTTCTTCGATAATGCCCGTGAACATGCTGCGATGTGCTAAGAGGGGGTAGAACCAGGAGGATCCTTTAATCCGGGAAGAGGACGTTCAGTTCGATGCCAAATTTCGGGAGAATGCGGGAATCCGCTCGTTCGTCGCTATACGCATGCCGATGCCCACGACAGGTCCCATCTCGTAGCACGAATACGGCGACACGACGCGTTGTCCTCCTACCGTCGGTATCCGAGGAAAAGCATATCCTCGCCGACCGGTTCCCAGCGCGATGCGGGGAAGACAAGGGCGTCCGCCATGCGGTCGATGCCGAGGCTGCCGAACGCCGGCAAGCCGCCCCCCACCAGCTTGGGTGCCACGAAGACGGCGAGGCGGTCGACGAGGTCCTGCCCGAGCAGCGCCGTCGCGAGGCCGGGGCCGGCCTCGACGAGCAGCGACGTCATCCGCCGGCCCGCGGGCCCGCCTTCCGCGCCGAGCCACGCGAGCGCGGCGTGGAGGTCGAGATGGCCGTCGCGCTCGGGGATGCGCACGAGGCGTCCGCCGGCCGCGCGGAGGGCTTCCGCGTAGGCGGGCGCATCGGCCGGCGTCGCGATCATCGCGACGGTGGAGCCCGCCCATCGATCCGAAAAAAGGTGGAGCGACGCCGGCAACACGCCCTCGCGGTCGAGCACGACGCGTACGGGCTGCCGGCCTTCGACATGCCGGACGGTCAGGGCCGGATCGTCGGCCAGGGCCGTCCCGGCGCCGACGAGCACGGCGTCGAGTTCGGCGCGCCAGCGGTGGACGAGCGCGCGCGACGCCTCGCCGCTGACCCAGCGCGCGTCGCCGGTGGCGGTCGCGATCGACCCGTCGAGGGTCTGCGCGAGCTTGAGCGTGACGAGCGGCTTGCCGGTGCGGATGTGATGCACGAACGCTTCGTTGAAACGCCGGCATTCGGCTTCCAGCACGCCCACGCACACGCGCACCCCATGCGCTTCGAGGCGCGCGACGCCGGCGCCGGCGACGGCTGGAAACGGATCGATCATGCCCACGACCACGCGCCCGATCCGCTTTTCGAGGAGGATGTCGGTGCAGGGCGGCGTCTTGCCCTGGTGGTTGCAGGGTTCGAGATTCACGTAGAGCGTGGCGTCCTCGAAGGACAGCCCGGGATGCCGGCGCTCGGCGTCGCGGATCGCGTTACGCTCCGCATGCGCCTCGCCGTAGCGCTCGTGCCACCCCTCGCCCAGCAACTGCCCGTCCGCCCCGACGAGTACCGAGCCGACCATCGGGTTCGGGCTGACCTGCCCCGCGCCGCGCGCCGCGAGTTCGAGGCATCGGCGCATCCAGCGGTCGTCGTGTTCGGTGACGGGCGGCAAGGGAGTTCGGGGAAAGGCGGCGGCTACGTGCAAATCACACGGTGCATACCACACGGTGCAAATCGCAACATGCGGTGCGCCTGAGGGATTAGGGCGCGTGTTTGAAGAACGAGCACATTGAAGACTGGCCGGGACGCGGGGTTCCGTTTCCGGGCAAATCGTATGCGAGCGGCTCGGAGTCGGTTGAGGAAAAATACCGCGCTCGGGTTGGCGCTCAGAGGGGGATGACGATGCGCATGCGGGGCTCGACGCGCCGGCGGCGCTTGAGGCCCGTCGGTATCCCCCGGTCGTAGACGGGTTCGTAGCTGTGCCGGAAGCCGAAGCCGAGCATCAGGTATTTGAAGAACTGGTACGCGCCGTCGAAGCGCAGCAGGGTGATGCTTCGGCCGGTGTCGGTTTGCTCCTGCAGGGGTGTCGCGCGGACCTGGTCGAACGAGAACTTCAGGTAGATCGGGAGGCTCTTGGACTTGACGCGGGCATCCAGGTGAAACCACCCGTTGTCCTCCTGATTCCAGACGTATTCGTAGCTCCAGGTGAACTGGACGCCCCGGCGGAAACGCCAGGACATCGACACGTAGGACCCGATGCGCGTGTCCTGGTAGGAATGCAGCAGGTTCTGCTTGGTATTGAGGGCGTCGATGGATTCGCCGTCCGCATCGAGCCCGATGAGGCGGAAGCGCTCGACCTCGTAGAGGGCGTTGAAATAGTTGGCGAGGTACTCCTTGCCCAGCAGCCGCTGTTCGAGCTGGGTCTGGACGCGCACGTTGTCGTCCACTTTCCACTCGCCGATCACGCCGATCGAGGCGCCGGCGCCGTAGTGGAAGATCCGGGACAGTTCGAGGTAGGCGAGGGCCTGGGAGGTCTCCGTCGTCAGGAGCGGGAGCCCGAAGTCGACGCCCATCATGGCGATGCGCGGCGCGTCGACGCCGACAGGCGTCTCCAGGACGCCGGGGCGTTGCAGGGTGGAATCCGTCAGGAACGGCGTCCCGGGGATGTCGGCGTTGACCATCGCGCCGAGCCGGCTGATGTCGCCGGCGAAGCTGATCCCCACATCCAGAAACTGCCACCGATCGAGTGTTTTCTCGATGTAGGGTTTGTACGACCCCCGAAATCCGTACACCTCGGCGGCGAGGACGTTGGAGTAGACCGCCTCGATCTGAAAGTTGCCGAGTCGATAGTAGCCTTCCAGGCCTCGTTTCTGGTTGTCGAGGCTGAGCGAGTTTCGGAATACGTTGATGAACTGACCGTACCCGAGCGTGGCATCTTCCAGTTCGCCGAAGCGGGCATAGCGGTCTCCTTCCCGCTTTTCGGCGTATTGCACGTAGCGAATGATGCTCAGGAAATCGCTGAAGGTGTCGTAGTCCTCCTTGCGCGTCGCGCGCGTCTTCAGGTTATAGTGGAGTTTGAAGAGGAGGCCGGCGCTGTAGAGGCCGTAGGTAAATTCCGGGAGGAGGGCCGTGGCGAAATACGGGTTGCGCTCCCCGTCGGCGTTTTCGATCCGGCTGACGCCGACGTCGAAGTCGGTGTCGTACCCCAGCTCCGGGTTGAGGAGGAGCGTGGAATCGACATCCGACTCCATGGGGAGGTAATGGGTGATCTGCCCCGTCGCCGGCGAGGCGGCGAGCAGAATCAAACATAAGATGCAACAAACCTGTCGCATGATGGGCCGAGGTGCATGATTGGGGCGTCCGTGGCGCGTAAGGTGCGTGATGCAAGCACCGGGCCAGTCGCGTCACGAGGGGAGCCGGGTCTCGCCGACCTCCTGGCGTACGCGGCTCCGGAGGACGCCGAACTGGTCGTTCAGCGCGGTCGATTCGGTTCTAACGGCATCGACCAGCGCGCGTTCGTTTCGGACGAAGGTGGTGTAGGGTTTGATGGTGTCGCGCACCCGTTCGAGTGAGGTGTCGACTTCCCCGCCCAGCTGTTCGTCGAGGGCGCGGCGGACGTCGGCGCGGAGCGCCTCGACCCGTTCCTTGAATTCCCCGATGGCCCGCCGCTTCTGGCGCGGCAGGAAGATGAGCCCGACGACGGCGAGCACGCCGGCGGCGATGAAGCCGCCCGTGACGTCGAGCGCCGTCGCGCTCACGACGATCGTCGCGATGGCCCCGATGCCGACGGCCACCGCCTCGGCGCCGACGAACATGGCGGCGGCGTTGCGCGCGTTTTCGAGGATGCGGCGGGCTTCTTCGCGCAGGTTGTACATCTCGATCTTGCGGCCGGCCTCGCGCATGATGCCGTGGAACAGTTCTTCCCGGTTGTAGAAAAAGGCGCCGCGCTGCGTGTCGCTGGGGCCGGCGACGCGGCGGACGCGGTCGGCGAATTCGTTCAGCGTCTTGTTCCAGAGCGCGAGCGCCTGTTTGAGGAGGCCGTCGACCGCCTGGGTCACCTGCGCCTCGATCTGCTGATCGGTATCCTGGATCACCTGCCGGCCGAACTCCTCCTTGAAGAGGTCGCGATCCCGAAGCATGTTGAGCTTGGCGATGCGGATTGTGTCGTCGAGAAACTGGATGCCGCGTTTCTCCATCTGGAAGAAGAGGTTGTCCACTTCGGTGAGCCGGCGCGCGTAGCCGTCGGCCAGCTCGGCGCGCGCGGCGGTCATGTGCTGGTCCAGCAGCCTCAGGTTGACCTCGTCTTCCTTCAGCACCTGTTCGCGTGCCCCCATCCGTTTGTCGACCTGCTCCAGCAGGCGCGCGCCGGCGTCGAGGGGCGCGTTGAACTTGAGGGCGAGCCGCTCCGTGTCGCCGAGGATCTCCGTGACGAAGGCCTCGAAGGCGCCGAAGCGGCTCTTCTCCCAGAGCGCGTCGCGCTCCGGGCCGGCGGGCATCTCTTTCGCCTGGTACGCCATCTCGGCGCTGACCGGGAAGATGGGCGGCGAAAAATGGAGCACGTCGCGGCATCCGCTGGCCACATGTTCCAGCACCTGCTGCAACGTCTCCTCGGTGCGCGCCATATCCACCTTGTTGACCACGAACACGAGCCGTTTGCCCCACGACTCGCGGATGAAGGAGAGGAAGGTGCGCTCGGATTCCGACAGCGGGCGGTCGAACGACGTGATGAAGAGGACGAGGTCCGCGCGCGGGATGAAGTTTTCCGTGATGGTCTCGTGTTCGCGGATGATCGAATTCGTGCCCGGCGTGTCCACCAGGTTCATGGTGCGGAGCAGCGGGGAGGGATGCCGGCGCTCGACGAGGTACTCGGACACCTGCCGATCCATCCGGGCCTCGCCGTGCCGGATGACCGTCACCTTGGCCGTCGTCGGGATGGGCCCCTCCTCCATGATTTTCTCCCCGAACAGCGCGTTGAGCACCGAGGATTTGCCGGCGTTGAACTCGCCCACGACCACGACGAGGAACAGCGCGTCGAGGTTGGCGAGGATATCGTCCAGCCGGCTCAGCGTCTGCGGGTCCTCGTCGGTGCGGCTCAACAGCGCGCGGAGGCGCATCAGCGCTTCGCGCTCGTCGTTCAACAGGGCAGCGAGCGCGGGGTTGGATGGAGCGAGCATGGAAAGCGGGTTTATGGATCAGGGATTAAGGTTCAAGGCATGGACCGACAAAACCTTGAACCATGAACCATGAACATGGAACTGACGGAATATACTGCAAGGCCGGCGAGTCGGAACGAATTGAACATACCACGGTAGTTCACCCACCTGTTCGGGCCTTCCGTATCATCGATTTCTCCTGCCCGCAGTACATGGATAGCGACCCCAACGCGAAAGGAGTGGGCCGTACCCCACCCGCCGACTACGATTCCGAACCGACCTTCTTTATCGAGATCTCGACGGCCGAGTTGAACCGGTTGCTCGAGGAGCATCGGGCGTGGGTGGATACCGCCGGCAAATCGGGCCGGCGCGCCAATCTGGAACGCGTCAATCTGGGGGGGCTGGATCTCCACGGGGTGAATCTGTCCGAGGCCAATCTGTATCAGGCCAACCTGTCGAAGGCCAATCTGCAGGGGGCGAGTCTGTCAAAGGCCAACTTGCAGGGCAGCCTGCTCGGCGGCGCCAATCTCCAGAAAGCGAGTCTGTGGGAAACCGAGTTGCAGAGCGCGCGCCTCTCGCTGGCGAACCTCCAGGGCGCGAACCTCACCCAGGCCAACCTGTTTCGGGCCAACCTGCGTGAGGCGAGCCTGCAGAAGGCGAACATGACCCGCGCGAACCTGCAAGAGGCGCGGCTTTCGCTGGCGAACATGCAGGGCACGAACCTCGTCCGCGCCAACCTGCATAACGCGGTGCTCACGCACGCGGTGCTCCACGAAGCGAACCTGCTCGAGGCCAACGTGACGGGCGCCCGCGGCTTGCAGATCAATCAGCTGCGCGGGGCCAACGTGTCCGGCGCGGAGCTGCCGGAGGGGATCGAGAAGCTGGACTGGCTCAGCCACGTCGAGGCCGGCTCCCGCAAAGCGAGCCAGCTCTACCTGGCGATGCTGGTCTGCTGTCTGTACAGCTGGCTGGGGGTGGTTTCGACGCAGGACATCCACCTCATCACCACTACGGCCTCCGCCCCGCTTCCGATCATCGGCACCCTGATTCCGATCGCCGGCTTTTACCTGGTCGGCCCGATGGCGGTGTTTCTCCTGTTCGTCTTCCTCCATCTGTACATCCAGCGGCTCTGGGAGGATCTGGCGCTGTTCCCCGCCGTCTTTCCGGACGGGAAGTCGGTGGACAAAAAGGTGTTTCCCTGGCTGATGAACGGCCTGATCCGTTCGCACATCCCCCAGCTGGAAGACACGCCGATCCCGTTTTTCAGGCTGCAGCGTCTGGTCCTGCTGTTCACCGCGTGGGCCGTCGTCCCGCTCACGCTCCTCTATTTCATGTGGGGCTATCTGCCGCGGCATCACGGGATGTTTACGGCCTATCATCTGCTCCTGTTTGCCGCGAGCATCTGGCTCGGCATCGCCTTTTACAAGACCGGCGCGACGACGCTGCGCGGGCTGAAGCCGAGGCCGTTCGTCTGGGAAGAAGCGCGGCAGGACCAGCGCACGCGCCAGGCCGCGGTGGTGCTCGCCTGTTGTGCGGTGGTGTGGGGAATGCTGTTTTACGGGCCGGTCGAGCTGCCCTCGGTGCAGCTTGCGTCCGTCGATCTGCACGGGCAGTACCTGCGCGGGGTGAGCCTGGAACGCGCCAACCTGGACGGCGCGAACCTGCGCGGCGCCCGCCTGCAGGGGGCGCATCTGGAGCGCGCCACCCTCTTTTCCGCCCAGCTCGACAACGCGGATCTCACGGGAGCCAATCTGCATGGCGCGGATCTGAAAGGGGCGACGTTGCTCGGGACCATACTGATCCGCTCGAACCTGACGCGGGCCGATCTCCGGGGCGCCAATCTGCAGGGCGTGAATCTGGAGGGCGCGACGCTGGCCGGCGCGAATCTGTCCCGGGCCAATTTGCGCGAGGTGGAAGGCGTGACGATCGCCGAACTGTGCAAGGCCCGTTCGGTGCTGGGCGCGGAGATGGACGCGGAACTCGTGGGCCAGGTGACGACGGCGTGCGTGGAGCTGCTGATGGGCGGCCAGGAGGCGAGGCCGGCGACTCCGGAGCGGTAGGACGGGCGGGGTGTGGGATCCTGGATGCGGGACGGCCAACCTGCCGGTGTGTGTCGCCCGGACCCGTCTTTAAACCTTGAGCCTGAATCCTCGAACCTAGAGAAGAAGTGGGGACGGGGACCCAACCCACCAGAGGGTCCCCGTCCGCCTCGGGATATGCTGTGACGATCTCTGTGTCGTCATTAAAAAGTCACCGCGTAAATACGCGTTTGCTGAAACTCCGGAGAAGATTTTTTCAGCCGGAACCCCATCCTTTTGCGGGCATTTCAGCACCCTGTGCAAAAAGCAAGGTGGGCTCGCGTCCATCCTGCCCCGTGCCAGGTCGAGGGGATTGCACGGATACGCTGCCCTGTAGCTCAACTGGCAGAGCGTCTGACTCTGGATCAGAAGGTTCGAGGTTCGAGCCCTCGCAGGGCAACCCGGAAGGCCGGCCTCCATCAGGGAGGTCGGCTTTTTTTATATCCGGAGACACGCCGCGCTCACCCTTCGAACGCCCGGGCGTGGCGCGACAGCGCCGCCAGCGCTCCGCCGGCGGCTTCGCATGCGGCGCGATCCCCCACGATGTGTAGCGCGGCGCGGGCGCGGGTGACGGCGACGTTGAGCAGCGACTCGGTGGTCGCCGCCCACACCCGGGCGCCGTCTCGAATCCCCTCCGCCACGACCGGCGAAAAGACGACGATGTCGCACTCATCCCCCTGGAACGTGTGCGACGTGCCCACGCGCAGCCGGCGATTCGACACCTCGTACCACGCCGCGTCGCGGACGCGCGCCTTGAGCCGGTCGATCTGCGCCCGAAACGGCGTCACGACGCCGATGCTGACCTCGGGGCCGGCCGTCTCCATCAGCCGCGCCACATGTTCGAGGACGGCGTCGATCTCGTCGGGATTGTAGGCGCTGCGGGTGGCGTGGGGGACGGTGCCGGGCACATCCAGCCAGAACACGCCGGCTTCGAGGCCTTCGAGCCGGCGCTGCAGGGCATCGAGGTCCGTCCGGATCGTCAGCCGGCCGTCGTAGAACTGTTCGTTGGAGAAGGAGATGATCGCCGGATGGCTGCGGTAGTGTTCGTCGAGGAACAGCGGCTCGCTGTGGCCGGCGCGCTCGAAGGCCCGCGCGGCGACGTCGAAGATGGAGTGCGACACGTACGACCAGTTGGGCAGCAGCCCCTCGCTCGTGGGCAAGGCCGCCTCGCCGGCCGGGTCGAGGCTGGCGATGTGCCGGAACTGGTGCGGATCTCCGATGACGGTAGCCCGGTGGGCGCGGTAGAGGAGCGGGACGGCCGACGCGATGTCGCACTGGCTGGCCTCGTCGATCACCACCAGATCGAACTGCCCCGCGCGCAGGGGCACCGCGTTGCGCACCGACAGCGCGGTCGTGATCCAGATCGGCAGGTACTGCGCCAGCTCCTGCTGGGTCGCCGCCACGCGGTCCAGCGACTGCACGAACGCCGCGCCGCGTCCGCCGACGAGCCGTAGCGCATCGCGGTAGCTTTTCAGGGCCCGGCGGACGGCGTCCGCCTCCCGGCACAGCTGGCGCCCCCATACCGCCCGGCACAGCCGGCGCGTTGCTTCCGCCACCTCGGCCTTGAGGGCGCGCCATTCGTCGAGAAAGACGTCGATCCCGCCGTCGATCTCGCCGGCCGCCTGCTGGCGGTACAGGTCGTCCAGCGCCGCGCGGGCCTGCTTGAGCCGGTTGCGCGCCTTGCGTTCGCCCCCGGGCGGGCCGGCATCCGTCAGGCGGTTCAGCCGGTCGAGGATCTCGGGCCCCATCGCATCCATCGCCTCCCGGTTGCCGACCCGAAGGCTGAAATCCAGGTCCTCACCCAGCGCCTCCCGCAGGCGCTGACGCACCACATCGACGGCCTGGTTGTTTTTGCTGGCGAAGAGGATGGGCTGGCCGGAGAGGATCGACGAGGCGAGGAGGTCGACCACCACCTGCGACTTCCCGGTCCCGGGCGGCCCGGTGACGACGGTCAGCGGCAGGTCGCGCGACGCCCGCGTGGCGTGCTCCTGCGACGGGTTGAGCGGCAGCGCCTCGGCGATCCCGCCGGCGGCCCGCTTCGCCTTGTGCGGGCGCGTCTCCCACAGGAGCCGCAGGGCCGTGCCGGTGGTGTCGCCGTAGACCGACTCGTACCGCGACAGCGCGGCCAGATCCTGCCGGAGGTTGAACGTGAACGGACCGCGCGCATCGCGCAGGAACACCGGGACACGCACCCATCGCGAGGGGCCTTCGGTGGGCAGCGGCTCGATGCGGCGGTCGGAGTACGAGAAGGCCGGCGTTTTGGCGTGGGCCAGCGCCGCCCCGAGGCGGTCGGCGAAGGAGGCGTAGGTGTCGCTTTCGAGTTCGCGCTGTATTTCGTCCAGCTCCTCGCCGGTGTACGCGCTGAAGAGGTACCGGTTGAGGATGAGCCGGTCCGTGCGGTGAAGGAGGTAGGCGCGCTCGTTGCCGCGGCCGCCGAGGTCCTCGACGGTGACGGGGACGATGAACAGCGGCGAGAGGCGGCCGGCGGCGTCGTGCCAGAGCGGGAAGCCGTAAAAGCCGATGTCGGCCCCGCGCGGGTCGCCGATGCCCTTGGCCAGGAAGGCCCGCTCCGCGTCGCCGGCCGGATGGCATTCGATCGATTCCACGTTGCCGTGCAGCAGCGTCTCCTGCCCGATCCACGGTGCGATGAACCGTTTCCCCAGCTCCTCGCGGCGGAGCTGGAGCGAGCGCCGGTCTTCGGCCTCGACGCACGCGAGGTAGTGCGCGGCGAGGCGCTTCGCGAGGGTGTCGGGAGAAAGGTCCATGGAGCCGGCGGATGGATGGGATGCCGCACGATACGAAGGCCGCCGGGGATTGGAAAGTAAACGAGCCCGAACCGTTTTGAAATCCCTCCGGCGCGCCCCGTATATTGCCGGCCTCACCAACCTCCATCCCCCATGAACTACGTCAACCTCGGCGCCACCGGACTCCAGGTGTCCGAACTCTGCCTCGGCTGCATGACCTTCGGCATCCCCGACCGCGGCACGCACCCGTGGACCCTCCCCGAAGACCAGAGCCGGCCCATCATCCGCCGCGCCTACGAACTCGGCTTCAATTTCTACGACACGGCCAACACGTACTCCGACGGCACCAGCGAGGAGATCGTCGGCAAGGTGCTGAAGGAGCTGGGGCCGCGCGATGAATTCGTCATCGCCACCAAGGTCTACAACCGGATGCGGCCGGGCCCCAACGGCGCCGGCCTCTCGCGCAAGGCGATCATGATGGAGATCGACAACAGCCTCCGCCGCCTCGGGACAGACTATGTCGACCTCTACCAGATCCACCGGTGGGATTACGATACGCCCATCGAGGAGACCCTGGAGGCGCTCCACGATGTCGTCAAGGCCGGCAAGGCCCGCTACATCGGGGCTTCGTCGATGTTCGCCTGGCAGTTCGCGAAGGCGCTTTATACGTCGGACCTGCTCGGGCTCACGCGCTTCGTGACGATGCAGAACCACCTCAACCTGATGTACCGCGAGGAAGAACGGGAGATGATCCCCCTGTGCATCGACCAGGGCATCGGCCTCATCCCCTGGAGCCCCCTCGCCCGCGGCCGGCTGACGCGGCCCTGGGGCGAGTCGACGACGCGCCTGGAGACGGACGATGTCCTGAAACGGATGTACACGGCGACGGAAGCGGCCGACCGGCTCGTCGCCGAACGCGTCGCCGAGGTGGCCGGCCGGCATGGCGTGCCCATGGCCCGCATCGCCCTGGCGTGGGTCCGCCAGAAACCGGGCGTCAGCGCGCCGATCATCGGGGCGTCGAAGGTGGGGCAGCTGGAGGATCTCGTGGCGGCGCTGGATGTCCGGCTGACGGATGAGGAGGTCGCCTACCTCGAGGAGCCCTACGTGCCGCACGCCGTGGCGGGGCATTCGTGATAGCTACGGGCCAACCATAGCTTATTCTGTGACGTTACGCACGTTGCGAGGCGATGTATGACGGGATACGGGATGCAGGATGCGGGATATGGGATGCGGGATACTGGGATGCCGGATCACGATAAAACGCACGGTTTTTCGACAAACATCCTGCATCCTGCATCCCGTATTCAGTTACCGCCTCGCTAACGTACGCAACGTCACTTGAGCAAAAGGATCGTGTAGGTCTCGATGGCCGTCGGCGTCTCGACCCGGTACACATACGTGCCGCCGGGCAGCCCGCCGCCGTCGAACGTCACTTCGTGCGTACCGTCCGCCATCAGGCCGTCCACGAGTACCTGGATTTGGCGCCCCGGCATATCGTATACCGCAACCCGCACCCATCCGGTCTGCGGCACGGCGTAACGGACCGTTGTCACCGGAATGAACGGGTTGGGATGGGCGCCGGCCGGCGATTCGGGCAGCGGTAACCCCGAATCGTCGAGAAGCGACCCCACCCCTGCGGGGATCCGGCCGGGGGCATCCATCGCGAGGCGATCCGGGGTAGCGTCGATCTGTGCCGGGATCCGTTGAACAGCGCCCACCTGTGCGTAGGCCGGCACCAACCAGAGCACACACGTCAGAAGTCCGCCAAGCGCCATCCTGAGTCGTCCCGCGCCCGCCGGCCTCCTTCTTCCCGAACTGGTTTTTACTGCGTCCATCGATCTGCCCTCCCGGCTGGCAAGCCGGCAATACAAAGAGTACCGACGCCCTGAAGCGAGCGCCATGCCTGGGCGGCAATCTACGGCAAGAGGGGTCGCACGCGTGTGAGGGGAACTCCCCTCGCTGCTGGGAGAGGAATGCGCGCTGCGGCACAAAAAAAGACCCGGCCCGCGCATAGCGAACCGGGTCCGGAAGACCGTATAGGGCCGCCTGGGTGCTCCACGCCCGGCTGCTGCCGGGAAAAGGCGCCATGCCCCAGGTGGACACAGCGCGCGGCGGGGAGCAGGGCCCGGCAGAACGTCAGATAATGGCGTTCATCCGGCCGCGAATCGAGGCGGGCGGCTCGCCGGTCACATCGTGGATGATGTCGACCAGTTTGTTCAGATCGCGACGGCCCTTGTCGAGTTCGGTATCCGTGAGCGCATCGCCAAAGATCGCGCGAATTTGTGTTTTAATACGGTTCCAGCTTTCATCCATCCGCGGCGTAGCCATGCGTCACCTCGTCTAACGTTGAACATGCTCCAGAAGCCGGCGAAGGACCGGCGGGACCGCATCGACTCATTCAGATTTGCATAAATCAATGCAAATATTGTACATACAACCGCCCTCCGTGTTCCAAAACAGTCTTTTTGATGCCGATCCTCCTGAACAGCATCGCCCTTGAGCCCAACCGCTGGACAGCCGACAAGACGCCTTTTTACGCGCTGGAGGACCTCCTGGAGCCCTGCGCGGGGGCCGGTTTCCACCATCTCGAGGTGTGGCAATACCACCTGACCGCCCTGCGGACCGATGCCTTCGAACGCCTGGTCGAGGCGGCGGAGGCGCGCTCGATCGCCTGCCCGATCGTGGGCCTCTATCCCCAGTTTCACCTCGCGGGGGACGCCTGGCTCAAGGAACAGCGCCGGCTCCAGCGGACCGTCGGCTACGCCGCCCGGCTCGGCGCCCGGCGGGTGAAGCTCTTCGCCGGCATGCGCGCCTCCGGCGACCTGGACGCGGACGCCCGCCGGCGCTCCATCGCCGCCGCCCGCGAACTTGTCGAGTGGGCGCACTGGCACGGGATGGACGTCACCGCCGAGACCCACGCCAACACGCTATGCGACAGCGTGCCGGCGGCAGCGCGCTTCCTCGAGGAAGTCGGCTCCCCCCACCTCGGCCTCTGCTTCCAGCCGTACGACTTCACCGACACGCCGCGGGCCGTGGCCGACTTCGAGGCGCTGCATGAGCATGTCCGGCACATCCACTTCCAGGGCCGCAAGAACGACGCGATGGCCTTCCTCGAAGAAGCCGACATCGACTACCCCGCGCTCTTCCGGGCCTTCGGCGAGCGCGGTTTCCAGGGCGACCTCAGCATCGAGTTCGTGAAGGACTGCGTGGTGGATCGCCCGGAGCAGCTCGATCTGGATCTGGTGTTAGGCAATGCGCAGCGGGATCGGCGGTTTGTGGAGGAGCTGGCGCAGGGGGCCGGCGTCGGGTTTTAGCGTCACGCGACCCGGGCCCCCGACCCTGGATGCTGCGTCAAAAAGGGGACTTCGTACGTGCACATGGAGCCGAAAAGCGTTCTCCCGGAGCGTCCCCCTCGCGAAAGCGGGGATTCTTCCTCGCGAAAGCGGGGATCATTCCTCGCCCTCCATCTGCGGCCATCCGACGCTGCGCCGGCCCCGAACTCCGTCCCCCGATTGGCCTTTTGCGATTTGCGATGCCCCGATCCTACGCCACCCGCAGCAAATCCCCCCACTGCGTCGTGTAGCACGGCGGTTTTTCGGTGCACCGCGATAGCCACTCCTTTTCGGTGCCGGTGGAGCCGAGGAAGACGGCATCGCGGCCGTACCGCTCGTTGATCGAGTCCATCGCACGCATCAGGGCGGACTCGCTCTGCCGGCGGTCGCCCTCGAAGGCGTCCAGCTGGACGAAGCGGTTATTGGATAGCCCGGTCAGCACCACGCCGGCGCGGCGGTAGGCGTACCCCGGCCGCCAGATCCGGTCGAACGCCTTCGAGGCATACCGAATCAGCAGCGGGGTGTAGGCGGTGGGCTCGGGCAGCATCACCGCGTGTGAGTTGCTGTAGTGCGGCCCCTGCCCGAAGCTCTTGGTGGTGATAAACACGTGGATCGTCGTCGCCTGCTGGCGGGCGTCGCGGAGGCGTTTGGCGGCGATGGCGGTGTAGGCGGACACTGCCTCGCGCACCCGGTCGTAGGCCTCGAGCGGGGCGCCGAAGGAGCGCGAGCAGATGGTCTGCTGCCGGTCCGGCAGCACCATCTCCAGCCCGATGCACGCCATCCCCCGCAGCTCGTGCACCACGCGCAGCCCGACGATGTTCAGCTTCTGCTTGATCAACGCGTCGCGGGCGTATTTCAGCT
>JAWKNW010000028.1 GCA_041391505.1 Rhodothermales bacterium | reverse complement strand
GTACACCGCGAGGCGGGGGTACCACTGGGCGATTTCGTAGAGCGGGCCGTCGCGACCCATGCGCGCGCCACCATAGGGCGGGATGATGAAGTACCAGTCGACCTCGATGTCGAGCCGGTCTCCCGGCTGGATGGCTTCGGGGAGGTCGACGCGCATCGTGGTGTTGTAGACGGTATGCGCGAGGTCGCGCCCGCCGGCCTGGATGCGGGTGACCCAGATGCCGCCCTCGAACCCCTGACACGAGAAGTCGAACACCGACCCCAGGAAGATGAGCGGCGGCTGGTTCAGCTGGTTGGTGACGCTCGTCGGCGCGCACATATTCTGTTCGAGATGCATCCAGAGGTAGGGCAGGGCATCCGGCGAGTTGTTGGTGTAGCGGATCGTTTCCGTCCCGTGGAGCTGGTTCTTTTCGGTGTCGAGCGTGCCCTTTATGGTGTAGTCGACGCGCTGCTGCCAGTAGGCTGCACCGGGCCGGCCGGCGCCGTTGCGGATGTTGTTGGCGGCCGGCAGGCCGAGGTCGCGGAACGGCGAGGTGTTGTCGATGGCGCGCTGCGCGTGCGCCGCCGGAGCGATCAGGCAGAACAGGAGAAAGAAGGCAATACGGTGCATCAGAATCAGAGGATCGATGAATGGTGTCGTCCCCCGAATATACTACCCCGCGTAAAGACGCAAAATATGGCGCCTCCGCCACGCAGGGCCATCGCATTCTCACCTTGGCCGTGAGAAACGTATGGTAGTTTGGGTGCATGGGGGCATTTATTACCGGAGAATCTCCCATACCCCCATACTCCCATACCGGGAGATGCTCACGCTTGAAGAGCATGCGATGGCCCTGCTCCGCCACGTACTGAACGCGCGGAAGACGTCCGCATCCCTTCCAGACACCTTTCGCCCCCAGCGCCTACCCTCCGTCAACGCCCGTCAGGCCGGCGGACGCGCACCGGATCAGCCGGCTGCGCCGGATGGGTGACGCCCTGCGTCTTCAGCAACTCCAGCGCCACCTCCACCGCCTTCTCGATCTGGAGGTCGCGGCCTTCCGATGCGGCTCGGGTCGTCTGCTCGACCTCGTAATCCGGCGGGATGCCGATGTTTTCGACATCCCACTCGCGGTCCAGGTTAAAAAAGCCGCCACGGGGTGCCGTCATCCCGCCGCCGTCGATAAAGTCCGGGACGTCCCAGATGCCGACCAAGCCGCCCCAGGTGCGGGTGCCGACGAGCGGACCGACGCCGCGATGCCGGAACATGTACGGCAGCATGTCGCCGCCCGAGCCGGCGCGTTCGTTCACGATCATCACCTTCGGTCCCCAGATGCCGGCGTTCGGCGCCTTCCACGGCGTCTTGTCGCCGATCGGGTTGTTGAAGTAGCCGTACAACGGGCGAGCCATGAGGTCGACCATATAGTCCGCGATGGATCCGCCGCCGTTGTACCGCTCGTCGATCACCGCGCCCTGCTTGTCTTGCTGCGCGAAATAGTAGCGGTTGAAGTTCGTGTAGCCGTCCTGTCCGGTGTTGGGCAGCCAGACGTAGGCCAGCCGGCCATCCGACAGCCGATCCACCATCTGTCGATTGCCCTCGATCCAGGCCTGATTGCGCAGCGCCTGTTCGCTGGCGACCGGGACGACCGTCACCTGCCGCGATGGCTCACCCCCGGGCGTCGCACTCAGCGTCAGGACCGTCTGTTTGCCGGCCGTGCCCTCGAACAGGCTGTATGGATTCATGCCGGCGCGAAGCTCGCGGCCGTTCACCGCCAGCAGGTAGTCGCCTTCAGACACCTCCAGCCTCGGTCCGGAAAGCGGGGCCTTGATGGTGGGATTCCACCGTTCTCCCGTGTAGATGCGGGCGATGCGGTAGCGGTTCTGCTCCATGCGGAAGTCGGCGCCAAGCAGCCCGACCGGCACGGTCTCGACGTTCGGAAAGTCGCCGCCGCCGACGAACGAGTGCCCGATCGACGTCTCGCCGCCGAGGATATCGAGCACGTAGCTCAGGTCGC
Organism: Rhodothermales bacterium; assembly: GCA_041391505.1. Classification (NCBI taxonomy): domain Bacteria; kingdom Pseudomonadati; phylum Rhodothermota; class Rhodothermia; order Rhodothermales; species Rhodothermales bacterium. Next base: position 72,695 of record JAWKNW010000028.1, on the reverse strand, counting down.
TGCGGTGGCGGATCGAGGGCAGCCACGCCCCGTAGGTGCGCTTCGCCCAGGCGAGATCGAGGCCGTGGACGTTTTCGACGTAGAAGTAGTCCCGCTGGAATCGGATCGCCTCGTTGAAGATCTGCTCCCACTCCGCCGCCGGGTCCACGTACGCCCGCATCGCCGAGGTAGCGATCGTGCCGTCGCCGGCCGCCGGCGTGCCGGTGGCGTCCACGATGCCGTACCCGCCGCCCGGCATGGCGTACAGGAGCTTCGTGCCGTCGTGCGATACATCGTATCCGGCGACGCCCGTCATGAACGGCGTGTCCTTCCGCTCCGATACGGCGTACCGATGGAGCGTCAACCCGTCCTGATTCGGGATTCGCTCGGCGAAAAACACGACGCCGTCGCCGGCCTGCACATCCGAATAGGGGCGGGCCGGGACGTCGAGGGCGACGATCCGGTACGGCAGGCCGTCGAAGTCGATGCGGACGTCGACCGGCTTTTTGGTGGTATCGCTCTCGCTGCCGTTTGAATCGGTGTCGGTCGCTTCGTCGTCGCTCTGGGGGGCGAAGGGGGCGGCCTCATCGGCGCTCAACACGACCAGGTATACCGCGTAATCCGCCGTGAACGGGTACGACATCATGTCCAGCCAGGCCACGCCGACGCCGTAGTTCGTACTGGCCAGGAAATAGAGGTATTTGCCGTTTTTGTCCCACGCCGGCTCCAGGCTGTTGGACATGCCGTCCGTGATCATCACGGGCTTGCCGCCCTTTTCGACGTCGTAGACGAAGATCCCGTTGAACTGGTTGGGGAGATAACGCGAGTAGGCGATCCAGCGCGAATCGGGCGACCAAACGGGCTCGATGTTGCGCGCCGGCGTGGCGAATCCTTCGTTATCCACCTTCTGGATTTTCCCCGTGTCCACCGTCACGACCCAGATGACCCGGTCCGCGTCGGTGAAGGTGAGGTGCTTGCCGTCCGGCGACCAGTGGGGGGTGTAGAAGAAGGTGGCGCCCGGCAGCGCGAGGGTCTTCTGTACGGCGCCAAACTGGTCGGCGATCACCAGCTGGTATTCGCCCGAAGCATCCGAAAACCACGAGATGCGGCTTCCATCCGGCGACCATGCCGGCGCGCGATCGGCCGTCCCGGGAGAGGCGGTCAGGTTGCGGACATCGCCCTTTTCCGCCGGCACCGTGAAGATGTCGCCGCGCGCCTCGAACACGGCGCGTTTGCCGGTCGGGGAAATCGCACTGTGCGTGATGTAGTCGCCCACGTCCTCCCAGTGCGGCCGGGCCCAGGGGAAGTCGCCGCGGACGTTGACGACGAGACGCTGCGGTTCGCCGCCGGCGGGCGAGAGGGTGTAGAGCCAGCCCCCGTTTTCAAAGACCAGCAGGCCGCCGCCGGCCTCGAGACTTTTGCTGTCGAACTCCCGGAAGTGGGTGCGCTGTTCGATGGAACGGGTTTTTGTGTCGTAGGACCATACGTTCATCGCATAGTCGCGATCGGAAAGGAAGAAGATGGTGTCCCCGATCCATACCGGACTGTTGTCGTTCGGCCGCTCGTCCGCGCTCCAGGGGAGCTTCTCCTCGTCCAGCGTCTGGAGGTTCAGCACGCGGATCGGGTTGTTCTGTCCGCCCCGGTAGTTCCGGAATTCATCTTCCCAGGGCTGTACCATCTGGTAGGCGACGTGCGAGCCATCCGGCGCGAAATGGCCCTGGAAAGCGCGTGGCATGGGCATCGGCTCGGGGAGGCCTCCCTCGCGGGATACCGTGAAGAACCGGGTGACGCCGACGGGCGATGTGCGGGCGGAGGCGAATACGATTTGGCGGCCGTCCGGCGTCCAACCGCGTACGAGGTCGGCGCCGGGATGCCAGGTGATGCGCGTAGGCTCGCCGCCGGCGGTGGCCACGAGGTAGACGTCGGTGTTTCCGTCGTACTGCCCGGAAAAGGCGATCCACTGGCCATCCGGGGAAAAATGCGGTTCGGTTTCGGCCCCCTCGAACGTGGTCAGCCGCCGCGCGTCGCCGCCGGCGCGCGGGGCGATCCAGATGTCGTTCGCGTAGACGAACGCCACATCGGTTTCGCTGATCGCCGGGTTGCGCAGCAAGCGCGTGTCTTCCGTCTGGGCGGCCGCCGGCAACCCGGTGGCGGCGGTCAACAGGCACAGGATGAGGCAGCGGATCGTGGAGTGGGGCATGGCGGACCTCAGGATGGTGACGATGGGGATATATACAAAATTCCGGGGCCATCCGCATCCAGGATCCGGGCGGCCTTACGAAGGTGGAGCCGGACGCAACGAGTGGGTAGACGGTACTGCATCCTTCTTCACGCTACGCACGCCCGATGCACCGCATCCTTCAAGACCTCAAGGCGACGGCCGCGCACCGCCTCAAGTACGGGCGCTACGCCCTGCAGGGGCATCGAGGGAAATACGCCGCCCGGCAGGAGGCTCCGGGCGATGCGTTCGGGCACGTCTGGTGCGACCTCGAGGTCGTGATACGGATGCGGGGCAACGGACCCGAGGTGAATGCGAGCCGCATCTGGAATATGAAGCTGGCCGCTTCGTACTTCGATGGCCTCGTCGTCGAACCGGGGCAGATCGTTGGGTTCTGGGAACGCGTGCCGGCGCCCCGCCGGCGCAACCGGTTCCGCGAGGGGCCGGCCTTTATCCGCAATGTGGTGACGCGGGATGTCGGGGGCGGGCTCTGCCAGATCTCGACAGCGCTCTACAAGCTTTTTCTCCGGGCCGGGTTTGAGGTGATCGAGCGGCATAACCACAGCATCGACGCCTACGGTGCCGAACGGTATTTTATCCTGGGTCAGGACGCGACCCTGTCTTATGGCTACAAGGACCTGATCGCCCGCAACGACACCGGGGTCCCGGTGCAGCTGCGCATGGCGATCGACGATGCGAATCCGGTCGTGCGCGTCAGCCTGCACGGCCGGCAGCCGATGCCCGGCCACGTCTCCATCGAAACGCAGATCGTCGACGAACTGCCGGCCGTAGCGGGGAATACCAGGCCGGGCTGGCGCGTGGAAACCGTCCGCACCGTCGAGCGCCCCGGCGACCGGCGCGTCCTGCGCTACGTGGACGTCTACCGGCCGCACGCCGGCTGACCGCGACATGTTTTGACAGCCAGATCCGCCGCAGCTATTTTGGCTTCCCGATCCGATGCCGGATCCTTCAGCCCGATCCTCTAGCACTCGTCCCGCGTTATGCCGTCCGCACCCTCACTGTGTCGCTTCCCGCTCGTTGCCTTGCTGGCGGCGACCTGCCTCACGCCGGCCGCCTTAGCCCAGCAGCCGCCCATCCGCGGAGAACAACCGCAATCGACCGTCGACACGTTCGTGCCGGAGCCGGCGGGCATCGAGATCGAAACCTGGGTCGATAGCCTGTCCATCCCCTGGTCCATCGTTTTTCTCCCCAACGGCGACGCCCTGATCGCCGAGCGCCCCGGGCGCATCCAGCGCGTGCCCGCCGGCAGCCGGTCGCCCGTCGAAGTCGCCTCGTTCGACGTCGTCCACGACGCCGACATCGGCCTGATGGGACTGGCCGCGCATCCCGACTTCGCCAACCGGCCTTTCGTCTACGCCATGTACGCCTATCGGAACGGCGACAATATCTTCACCCGGGTGGTCCGGCTCGCCTACGCGCCCGAGAAGCTGACGCCCGAGAAAGTCATCCTCGATCGGATACCATCGGCGATCATCCACGCCGGCGGTCGCATCGCGTTCGGTCCGGACGGGATGCTGTACATCGGCACGGGCGATACGGGGCATCCGCCTCTCGCGCAGGACCTGCACTCGCTCGCCGGCAAGATTCTGCGGCTCACGCCGGACGGCGACGTGCCGGCCGACAACCCGTTTCCCGGTTCGCCCGTGTATTCGCTGGGGCATAGGGCGGTACAGGGGTTGGCGTGGGATCCGGCTACCGGCGCCATGTTCGCCTCCGAACACGGACCCTCCGGCTTCCCGCAGGAAGGCGGCGTCCGCAACCGGGACGAGATCAACCGGATCCTCCCCGGAAAGAACTACGGTTGGCCGATGGTCGTCGGCGCCCCCGGGATGCCGGAGTACGAGGATCCCATCGCCATGTGGCCGTCGCACTCCGTCCCGCCATCGGGCATCGCGTTTTACGAGGGCGATCTGTTTGTCTCCACCCTGCGGACCCAGGCGCTGATCCGGATCCGCTTCGGGGAGGATTACGCCGTTGATTCCATCGAGCGATGGTTTGCGGACAACCCCAACGAAGGCCGGCTGGGCCGATTGCGCACGGTGACCGCCGGCCCTGACGGATACATCTACGTCGGTACCGGGAATAAGGACGGCAAGGCCGCCCTGCGCCCCGGCGACGACCGCATCCTGCGGATCCGGTACACGCGCTGATCCGCCCGTCGGGATGCCCCCGACGCCATACATCCCCTGTTCCTCGCATCCACCCGCCGGATTCGCCTCTCGCCGGCGTAGTGCCGCCGGGCGTACGCTGAGTCGTACCGCGTTCAGAGGCCGGCCGCCCCATCTGCGGCGGGCTTCGACGCATCAGGACTCAAAGCGGTGACGGTTATGGTTGCGACATTCAAAGGAAAAACAGCGCTGGTCACGGGAGCGGCCTCGGGTATCGGCCGCGCCACGGCGCTGGCGTTTGCCCGGGAAGGCGCCTCGGTGGCGGTGGCGGACATGGATGAGGCGTTGGCCCGGGAGACCGTAAAGATGATCACGGACCAGGGCGGCAAGGCGATCGCCATCCGGGTGGACGTATCCGACCCCGCCCAGGTTGACGCCATGGTGGACCGTACGATCGCGGCGTTTGGCCGGCTGGATGCCGCCTGCAACAACGCCGGCATCGGCGGGCCGCTCGCGCTCACGGGAGACTATCCCATCGAGGACTGGGATCGGGTCATCGCCGTCAACCTCCGGGGCGTCTGGCTGTGCATGCGCGCCGAGATCCCGCATCTGCTGAAACAGGGCGGCGCCATCGTCAATGTCGCCTCCATCCTCGGCGTCGTGGGGTTCGCGCACGCGTCGGCCTACACAGCCGCCAAACACGGGGTGGTCGGCCTGACGCAGGTCGCGGCGCTCGAATACTCCGCAAAGGGCCTTCGCATCAACGCCGTGTGCCCCGCGTTCATCGAGACGCCGATGCTCGAACGGGCCGGCTTGCTGGACGATCCGGCCGCGAAGCAGGGGCTGGTCGCGGTCCATCCGATCGGCCGGCTCGGCCAGTCCGATGAAATCGCCGAGACGGTCGTATGGCTTTCGTCGCCGGCGGCGTCGTTCGTCACCGGGCACGCCATGCTGGCCGACGGGGGCTACTGTGCGCAGTAAGCCGGGACGCCGCCGTGGGCGCAGCTGAGCCATTTCGTGCGAAAAAGCAGTAGGTTGATGTAGAGCGTTCAGCGGTGCTGAAGCCTGCGTTCGATGACCGGCGCGCCGAGTGCGCAGGGTCATAACCTGGTAAAACGTTCTATTTTTTGCTACGTTTGGGTCGAACGAGCGATTACCCACCAGCCTCGCACGTTGCCATGGATCACGAAGCCGGCGATGAAGACGCCCTCGGCGAATTATTTGAAGCCGTTTACACCGAAATGCATCGCCTAGCCGCTGTTCAGCGGGCCCGCTGGGTAGGCGACTTCACCATCAACACGACGGCGCTCGTGCACGAGGTGTACGAGAAGCTGTCGCGCGCGCCGAGCCCCGGTTGGTCGAGCCGGGGGCATTTTTTTGCCCTGGCCGCCAAGGCCATGCGGCAGGTGCTGTACACCTACGCCGAACAGAAAAACGCCCAGAAGCGCGGCGGCGAGCTGATCAAGTTCTCGCTGGAGGATGGCGAATACGAAACCCGCGGCGTGTTTACGTTTTCGGACGATCAGGCCCTGCATCTCATCGCGCTCGAGGATGCGCTGCGCCGACTCGAGCAGCACAGCCCCCGCGAAAGCCGCATCGTCGAGTGCCGGTTTTATCTCGGTCTCAGCGTGGAAGAGACGGCCGAGATGCTCAAGATCTCACCCGCGACCGTCAAACGGGGATGGGCGGTTGCAAAAGCGTGGTTATACAACGAAATTACCTGACCTCGCGCGGTGACGCGGCCATCGGGACGGCGCTCCAGGCTTTTCGCTCCGGGTCTGGCGCACGCCGCGACGCGTCCGGTGTATTCATCCCAACTGCTTGCTGTCCATGTCGGCAGATCGTGGCAAGGCTATCGTGGTCCTGCTAGGCGAAGTGCTGGCGCTGCCCCCCGAGCGCCGGGACGCCTATGTGGATGAGGTATGCGGCGGCGATGCGGAGCTGAAGGCGGAACTGCAGCGCCTGGTCAAGTCGGCCGACGATGCCGAGGAAGTGGGTTTTTTCGAGGAACTGGGGAAGCGTGTCAAGGAAGTCGTCCAGCCGCCCGAAGCGCTCGAACCCGGCGAATCGTTCGGGCAGTACGTGGTCGAAGGGGTGGTCGGCCGGGGCGGGATGGGCATCGTCTACCGCGCGCGTGACACGCGGCTGCAGCGAACGGTCGCGCTAAAGTTTCTGACCGGGTCCTTCGTCACCTTCGGCGAGGGGCGGCAGCGCTTTCTGAACGAGGCGCGCGCGGCCGCGGCGCTCGATCATCCGAATATCTGTACGATCTACGAGATCAGCGAGCGCGCCGGCACCCCGTTCATCGCCATGTCGTATGTCGTCGGCAAATCGCTGAAAGAGGTCGAAGCGGACGGCCCGCTCGAGATGGCCGAGTCGCTGCGGCTCGGGATGCAGATCTGCGAAGGGCTCCAGGCCGCCCACGCGAAGGGGATCATCCACCGGGATATCAAGCCGGCCAATCTGATGATCAACGACCAGGGCCGGCTCGTGATCACGGATTTCGGGATCGCCAAACTGCCAGGGACGGACGACCTGTCCAAGTCGGGCACGACGCGCGGCACGGTCGCCTACATGTCGCCCGAGCAGGCGCTCGGCAAAGAGGTGGACCCCCGCTCCGACCTCTGGTCGCTCGGCGTCGTGCTGTACGAAATGCTGACGCGGAACCGCCCGTTCGAGGGGCGCTCGGAATATGAAGTGATCCAGGCGATCCTCAACGCCGAACCGCGATCCATCGAGTCGATCCGCGGCGACGTGCCCCGCGAGCTGCGGTCGCTCATCTACAAGCTGCTCGCCAAGAAACCGCGCGACCGGTACATCGGCGCCCACGACGTCCTGGTCGAGCTGCGCGCGATCGACTCGACGATGCGGCTCCGGCAGGAAATGACGCGCGCCGCCCAGGCGCTCCCGTCCATCGCCGTGCTCCCGTTCGTCAACATGAGCGCCGACCCGGAAAACGATTACTTCTGCGAGGGGCTCGCCGAGGAGCTGATCAACGACCTCGCCAACGTGTCGGGGTTGCGCGTCGTCGCGCGCACCTCGTCGTTTGCCTTCAAGAGTCAGTCGCTGAACGTGCAGGACATCGGCCGCAAGCTGCAGGTGGAGCACATCCTGGAGGGCAGTGTGCGCAAGGCCGGTAACCAGGTGCGCATCGTGGCGCAGCTCGTGAGCGCCGAGGACGGCTATCATGTGTGGTCGCAGCGGTACGACCGGGTGCTGGACGATGTGTTCGCCGTGCAGGACGAGATCGCGCTGGGGATCGTGGGTGTGCTGCGGGTCAAGCTCCTGGGCAACCAGAAAGCCGGCATCCTCAAGCCCACGACATCCAACCCGATCGCGTTCGAGCGGTATCTCAAGGCCCGTTTCCACTGGAACCGCCGCACGCAGCAGGATCTCGAACAGGCGATCCAGTTTGCCGAGCAGGCGCTGCAAGAGGATCCGGCCTACGCGAATGCATACAGTTGCCTGGCCGACAGCTACGTCCTCTCCGGTCTCTACGGCTATCGCCGTGGCGCGGACGTGTATCCACTCGCCCGGGCGGCGGCCGAGCGCGCGATCCAGCTCGACCCGCTTCTGGCGGAGGCGTACACCTCGCAGGGGGCCTCGCGGGCGTTCGATTGGGACTGGAATGGCGCCGAACGGTCGTGCCGGAAGGCCATCTCCCTTAATCCGGGTTATCCCACCGGCCACTCCTTCTTCGCCGGCTTCATTCTGGCCGCGCAGGGGCGTTTCGAGGAGGCGATCAACGAGATCGCCATCGCCGGCCACTACGATCCGCTCTCGTTTGTCATCCAGGCCGCCTCGGGCATCATCCACTGGCAGGCCCGCCAGTACGAGAAAGCGTTCGAAATCGCCTCGCGGGTGATCGAAGCGAATCCTCGCTTCTGGCTGGCGTATGCGCTGCGCGGGCTCGTGTACGAACAGTGGGAGCAGTACGACCAGGCCATCCTCGCGTTTCAGCGTGCGATCGAGCTGGCCGGCTCGCGCTCGTCGACGCTGGGACTGGGCATGCTGGGCCACGCCCTGGCGTGTGCCGGCCGCACCGAGGAAGCGGAAAAGGTGCTCGATCTCTGGGGCGATGATGGGGAAGGCCGCTATGCGTCGCCGTATGACCGCGCGGTCATTTGTCTCGGGCTCCAGCGGTTCGACGAGGCGCTCGACGGGTTGCGGATGGCCGTGGAGGATCGGTCCAGCTGGATCGTTCTCGCGGATGTCGATCCGCGTTTCAGCGCGTTGCGTGGCGACCCTGCGTTCGCCGCGATCCGGGACTCGATGTGGATGAGCGCCTGAGCGGATCAGGCCGGCGACTGCTGGGGCGTTTTCCCGAGGGAAAGGATCAGTGCGACCGCGGCGAACAGGAGCAGGGCGGACAGGAGCAGGATGCCCGTATACGTCGCGAAGGCGTCGAATGCCTGGCCGTAAATCATCGGGGCGAGGCCGGACGCCACCGTAAAAAAGGCGAACAGCGCGCCGTAGATGCTGCCGTAATGCCGGCGGCCGAAATAGATGCGCGTGAGGTAGGCGATGATGTCCAGTTCCGCGCCGGTGGCCAGCCCGAGCGTCATCGCCGCCGCGATGGCGAGGGTGGATGACAGTGGGGTCGTGGCCACGAGCACGATGGCCGGCAGCGGCAGCACCAGAAAGATCGCCGCGACGCCCGGAGCCCAGTAGCGGTCGAACAGCGTGCCCACCATCAGCCGGCCGAGGATCACGTGCGCACCCAGGATCGATGCCAGCCGCGCCGCCTCCGCCCGGGGCATCCCGTAGTGCGTCATCAGGGGCACGAGGTTCGACACGGGACCGACCACCGCCAGCACGCTGAGGGCGAGCGCGATGCACAGGGCCCAGAATTTATAAGTTTTCAGCGCCTCGACGACCGTCATGCCCGGGTCATCGTGCCGGTCCGATGCCAGCTGGGCGGCGTCGCCGGGGTGCAGCCAGGCCAGCACCACGGGCAGCGAGAGGAGGAGCGCCCCGCCGCCGAGGGCCCGGTAGGCGCCTCGCCATCCGTAGGCCTCGATGAGCGACTCCACGATCGGGGGCGCGGCGACCGCCATCAGGCCGGACGCCGCCATCGTCACGCCGATGGCCAGGCCGAGGCGGCGGTCGAACCAGCTCGCCACGATGCGCAGCCAGGCGATGGGCAGGGAGCCGGCGGAAAAGACCGCGAGGAGGAAAAAGCCGGCGTACCAGTAGGTCAGCGAGCCCGTATTGAGCGAGAGCAGGCCGTAGCAGGCGGCGTGGCCGATGAGGCCCGCGATGCCGACGGGGCGGGGGCCGAGGCGGTCGACGAGGAATCCGGTGATGGGCGCGGTGATGAGGCCGGCGACCATCATGATGGTGAATCCCCGATAGAACTGACCGAGCGTCCACCCGAACTCGCGGGTGATCGGTTCTACGAAGAGGCTTTGCGTGTAGAAGGTGATGGCCATGATGCCGCAGGCCATGCCCAGCATTGAGGCAAGGAGCGGCTTCCATCCGCGGGCGAACTCGTCCATGAGCAATCATCGTGCGGCTGTTGCAGGGCGAATATACATCAAATAAGATGTTATGCAGCAGCGACAGGGAGGCCTTCACAGCAAGGTCGCATTCTCCGGGAGGCGGGAAAGCAAGCGGGGGATGGGGCAGCCGACCAATCAATATCCATGGGGGCGCCGCGCCCATCCCCGCCCATCAGGTATCGCGGTATCTGGTCCGATACCCCTAACGGCACAGATCGCGATCACAGGGAACTACTGGAAAAGGAGCGGGGAGGGATCACGCGGGGCGAAAAAAAGTGAGCGCCGGCGCCGGCAGGCCCGAAAACGCGAAAACCCCGGCGCATCACAGGATGCACCGGGGTTTTTATGCGGTTCGGACGGGACTCGAACCCGCGACCTCCGCCGTGACAGGGCGGCATTCTAACCAACTGAACTACCGAACCAGTATGTCTTCCGAAAGGCCTCAAGAAGCGGCGCTTCCGGTTTCGAGAGGCTTTTAACGTGGCCCCTCGAAAAGAGATCCGAATGATACGGTAGCCGCATGCCGGCCACAAGCCCCCCGGCCTCCAAAAAATGCGGGAAGGCCGTGAAAAAAAGTTGAAGAGCCCGGCAGCCGGCCCCTACGTCCGTCCGCGGGCCATTTGCAGATCGTTTCGGATGTGTTTAGATTGCCCCGTGCTGCCGATCCCCGTCGTCGTACGGGGACGCGACAGCACTTCACTCCATGAAATCAGGGGTCCTGTAAGCGCTTGCAGCGAACGACGACCGTACCACCGCCGGTTCGCCCCGTTGCCCCTCCGCGCTTGCCGTTCTGATAGATGTTTTTTCCCATACAGTCCGCGCGTTCCGTCTCCTGCGGATCCGTTCCACGCCGGGCTGTCGTTTGTTCATCTGACAGTGGAGACACCAACCATGACAACAAGTAACGAGGGCATCAACCACCAAAAGCTGTTCTGGGGGAGCTGCCTATCTCTGATCACGACGGCATTCGCCTTCTCGGTGACGCGCGAGATTCAGACAGACATCCAGGTCGAATTCCTCCTGAGCAACGCCAATCTGGGCCTTTTCGGCGGCGTCTTCTTCTGGGGATTCGTGCTCTCACAGGTGATATTCTCCCCGCTGTGCGACACGATCGGCATCCGCCCGATCGTGCGCGGTGCGTTCGTCGGCCACGTGAGCGGCGCCCTGCTCATGATGTTCGCCTCGAACTTCACGATGCTCTGGGTTGGTTCGCTCCTGACCGGCGTCGGCGCCGGCCTCGTGGAAGCCGGCTGTAACCCGCTTATCGTTGCGCTCTATCCCAAAACGAAGACGCACAAGCTGAACATGTTTCACATGTGGTTTCCCTATGGAAACGTGATCGCGGCGCTGCTCGCCCTTGGGCTCTCCGCGATGGACGTCGCCTGGGAAACGCGCCTCATGCTCATCCTCATCCCGGCCGTGATTTATGGCGTGATGATGTTTACGGCCAAGTACCCGCAGACGGAAGGCGTCGCGGCCGGCGTGAGCACGGGCGATATGCTCAAGGCCTGCTTCACCTCGCCGCTCATGCTCATGATGCTCGTGATGATGCTCATCACGGCGTCGATGGAGCTGCCGCCCTCGAGCTGGGTGCCGCCCTACCTCGAATCCAGCGGGACGATCCCGGGCATCCTGGTCTTCGCCTTCGTTTTTGGCATCATGGGCACGCTGCGCCTGCTCGCCGGCCCCGTCGAACGCGTGCTGCGCCCGACCGGCATCCTCTTCGGCGGCGCCGTCCTCGCCACGATCGGTCTCTATGCCTTCAGCCAGGCGGAAAGCACCTTCATGCTGTTCTTCACGGCCGCCATCTGGGCCGCCGGCATCGCCTACTTCTGGCCGACCATGCTGGGCTACGTCTCGGAAAACAATCCGAAGAGCGGTGCGCTCGGGCTCGGCATGATGGGCGCCATGGGCATGATGGCCGCCGCGTTCGTTACCCCGTACGTCGGCACCGTGTCCGACGAACTCGGCCATGACCGCATCCCGGCGACGGAAACGGTCAGCATCCTTAACGAAGTCAGCCGCACGCTGCCGACCCTGTCGGCCACGGGCGACGACGCTGCCGCCATCAACGAGGCGGTCACGATGGCCAACCAGGCGCTGTCCGAGATGCAGAACGGCGCGTTGCCGGCGGTGACGACCACGCAGGCGCTCCGCGCCATCGACAAGGTCAAAAGCCTCCCGGCCGTGGCCAGCAGTAGCGCCTCGTCGGCCGCCAATTCGGTGTCGGAAATCATCCATGCGGCGGATACCTACGGTCAACGGAGCGCGCTGAAGGGGCTATCGCTCTTCGGCATCATCCTGATCGTCGTCTTCGGCGCCCTCCTGCTGCGCGACCGCGCGCGCGGTGGCTACAAGGCCGAGGACTTGCTTTCCGAGCACGCCGAAGAGGCGACCTCGTACTGAATGGTTTAAGGTTCGAGGTTCAAGGTTTAAGGGAGGCCATGCCTTTCTTGAACCTTGAACCTCATCCTGGAACCTTGAACCCTAAACCTTGAACCTAAAACCCCAACACCCCATGGATCGACGCGAAGCCCTCAAACGTGTTGGCGCCGTGATGGGAGGGACGCTCTCGTTGCCGCTCATCTCCGGCGTCCTCGCCGGCTGTGGAGGAGGAGGCGGTACCGCCGCGTTCGTCCCCAAAACACTCACGGCCGACCAGAATGAACTGGTCGCCACGCTCTCCGAGCTCATCATCCCCACGACGGACACGCCCGGCGCCCGCGCCGCCGGCGTCAACGAGTTCATCGACCTGATGCTCACCGACTGGTATGCCGCCGATGACCGTGATCGCTTCGTGGCCGGGCTCTCCACGGTAAACGACCGTGCGCGCTCCGCCCACAACAAGGCGTTCGTCGATTGCGACGAGGCCCAGCAAACGGCCATCCTTTCCCAGATGGAACAGGAAGCTATGGCCAGCCAGGGCGGCGGCAAGCCGTTCTTCACCCTGCTGAAAGAAATGACGCTGACGGGCTACTACACGTCTGAAATCGGCGCCTCGCAGGAGCTGAAATACGTGCACGTGGCCGGCTACTACAACGGCGACGTCCCCTATTCCGAGGTGGGCCGCGCCTACTCGTGATCGTGGTGCCTGCGCCCGATCGCGCGAGATACCGCGTTTTTCCACGATTGACGCGTCGTTGTTGACGCGATTGCGGAGCCATGAAGAAATCGATCTATATCGCCCAGGAAACCAATACGTACGATGCCATCGTCGTCGGGTCGGGGATATCCGGGGGGTGGGCAGCCAAGGAGCTCACCGAAAAAGGACTGAAAACCCTCGTGCTCGAACGGGGACGGCCGGTCGAACATCAGACGGACTACATCACCGAACACAAGGCGCCCTGGGAGTTGCCGATGCGCGGGCGGGTGCCCACGGAGGTGGCCGAGCGCGACTATGCGATCCAGCGGCGCACCGGGCAGTTCGACAGTACGGCGCAGCACTGGTTTATCAACGACCGCGAAAACCCGTACGTCGAGGATAAACCCTTCACCTGGATTCGCGGCAACCATGTCGGCGGCCGCTCGATCATGTGGGGCCGGCACTGCTACCGCTGGAGCGACCTGGACTTCGAGGCCAACCTCCGCGACGGGATTGCGGTCGACTGGCCGATCCGCTACCGGGATGTGGCGCCGTGGTACGATTATGTCGAGCGCCACGTCGGCATCAGCGGCGAAGCGCTCGGACTGGCGCATCTGCCCGACAGTGTCTTTCAGCCCGGCATGGAGCTCAACGTGGTGGAAAAACACCTGCGCGAGCGCATCCGGGCGGCCTTTCCCGAACGTTACCTCACCATCGGGCGCGTCGCCATCCTGACCCAGGCGCTCGGCGGCCGCGCGGCCTGCCACTACTGCGGTCCGTGCATCCGCGGATGCTCCACCGGGTCGTATTTCAGCAGCCAGGCGTCGACCCTGCCGGCCGCCGCCGCCACGGGCAACCTCACGCTGCGTCCATACAGCGTCGTCCATAGCGTCATCTTCGATCCGCAAACCGGCAAGGCCGCCGGCGTGCGCGTGATCGACACCGAAACGATGGAGACGATGGAGTTCCGGGCGCGGCTGGTCTTCCTCTGCGCCTCGGCGCTGGGGAGCACGCAGATCATGCTCAACTCGCAGGATGCCCGCTTCCCGAACGGCATCGCCAATTCCAGTGGCGTCCTGGGGCAGAATCTGATGGACCACCACTTCCAGGTCGGCGCCAGCGCCATCGCGGAAGGTTTCGAGGATCGCTACTCCTACGGCAACCGGCCGACGGGTTTTTATATCCCGCGGTTCCGGAATATCGACGCCGCCACCCGCCGGCGCGACTATATCCGCGGCTTCGGCTATCAGGGCGCGGCCGGCCGGGTGAGCTGGGGCCGCGGCGCCCAGATTCCCGGTTTCGGGGCCGAACTCAAGGAGGCCCTCCGCGAGCCCGGACCGTGGCGGGTCAGCATGACCGCCTTCGGCGAATGCCTGCCGCGCGCGGAAAACCGCGTCACCCTCGATCCGACCGTGACGGACAAATACGGCATCCCGGCGCTGCGCATCAGCTGCGGCTGGGGCGACAACGAGAAGGCCATGCGCGGCGACATGGGTGCCAGCGCTGCGGAGATGCTCGAAGCCGCCGGCTTTACGAACGTGGCCATCTACGACAACTACGTCGAAGGCACGACCAACGCCGCGCCAGGGCTGGGTATCCACGAGATGGGCACGGCCCGCATGGGGCGCGATCCCAAGACCTCCGTGCTCAACGGCTACAATCAGGCCCACGACGTCCCCAACCTGTTCGTCACCGACGGGGCCTGCATGACGTCGTCCGGCTGTCAGAACCCGTCCATCACCTATATGGCCCTCACCGCGCGCGCCGTGGATCATGCGGTGAATGAGATGAAAAACGGAAACCTCTAAATCGCAGATTACAGATCCTGAATCGCAAATTGAGTTCGGTAGATCGCATTGGATCGTTCTCATTTGCCTTTTAAGATGTGCCATTTGCCTTTGCATCGCATGTATATCAACCAGGGAATGGAAGCGTACGACGCCATCGTCGTCGGATCGGGCGTCTCGGGAGGCTGGGCGGCCAAGGAACTGTGCGAGAAAGGGCTCAAGGTCCTCGTCCTCGAACGGGGCCGCAACATGGTTCATGGGGCGGACTACATCACGGAGCACAAGGCGCCGTGGGAATTCCCCAACCGGGGGCGCGTCTACGACCGTAAAACGCGCGAGGCCAATCCGCTTATGGATCGCGAGCCGGGGCTGTTCAACGAGACCACCGGCCACTTTTTCGTGGCGGACCAGGAGCAGCCCTATGTGCAGGATGCCCCGTTCACCTGGCTGCGCGGCTACATGCTCGGCGGCAGGTCGGTCACGTGGGGCCGGCAGTGTTATCGCTGGAGCGACCTCGATTTCGAGGCTAACGCGCGCGACGGTCACGGGGTCGACTGGCCCATCCGGTACAAGGACATCGCGCCCTGGTATGCGCACGTCGAGCGCTACATCGGGGTCAGCGGCGAGAAGCTGGGGCTTCCGCAGTTGCCCGACGGCGAGTTTCTGCCTCCGATGGAGCTCAACGCCGTAGAGAAACACACGCGCGACCGGATCCAGAGCGCCTTTCCCGGCCGGCACATGACGGTCGGGCGCGTCGCCATCCTCACCCAGGCCCACAACGGCCGCGCGGCGTGCCACTACTGCGGCCCCTGCGCGCGCGGGTGCAGCACCGGGTCCTATTTCAGCAGCCTCAGCGTCACCCTGCCGGCGGCCGCCGCGACGGGCAACCTGACCATCCGCCCGAACAGCGTCGTGCACAGCGTCGTCTACGACGAGCAGACCAACCGGGCCAGCGGTGTGCGCGTCATCGACGCCGAATCGCTCGAAGAGACCGAATACCGGGCCAAGATCGTTTTCCTGTGCGCCTCCACGCTCGGGACGACGCAGATCCTGCTCAACTCGACCTCCCGGAGCTTCCCCAACGGCCTCGCCAACTCCAGCGGTGCGCTCGGGAAATACCTGATGGATCACCACTTCCGCGTCGGCGCGACGGCGGTGATGGAGGGCTTCGACGACCGCTATTATGTCGGCAACCGACCCAACGGCATCTACGTGCCGCGCTTCCGCAACATCAGCCGCGAGACGCGCCACCCGGATTTTGTCCGTGGATACGGATTCCAGGGCGGGGCGAGCCGGGCGAGCTGGGGCCGCGGCAACGGCATCCCGGGATTCGGCGCCGAGCTGAAGAAGACCCTGCGCGATCCGGGGCCCTGGGGATGGTGGCTCGGCGGCTGGGGCGAAGCCCTGCCGCGCGAGGACAATACCGTGACCCTGGATCCGGATCAGACGGACCGATGGGGGATGCCGCTCCTGCGCATCGACTGTACCTGGGGCCCGAACGAACTCGCCATGCGGAAGGATATCCGGTCGAGCGCCGCTGAGATGCTGGCCGCCGCCGGCGGGAAGAACATCAATACCTTCGACGAATTCGAGACCAACGGCGCCAACGGTGCAGCCGCTCCGGGGCTATGCATCCATGAAATGGGCACCGCCCGGATGGGGCGCGACCCGAAGACCTCGGTGCTCAACGGCAACAACCAGGCGCACGACGTCCCCAACCTGTTCGTCACCGACGGCTCCTGCATGACGTCCGCCGCCAACCAGAATCCCTCCATCACCTACATGGCGCTCACCGCGCGCGCGGCGAACTTCGCGGTGGAGGAGATGAAGAAGATGAACCTGTAGTCATTATTAAATGCGAATCGTAAAAGGCACACTGTTCTCAGCAACATGCCTTGTGGGAAAGGTCGAAGGCCGACCTGTATCGTGCATGTAGATTCCCGTTTTGCGATTTGCGATTACCAGATTTTAGATGAACAGACGATCCTTTATCCAGCAGTCCAGCATCGCCGCGCTTGCCGGCTTCGCCCTCCATTGCGCCGGCGAAACGACGCCCCAGGCCGCCGAAACGATGCCGGTCGGCAAGCAGCGCCCGCATCTGACGACCGTCGGTTTGCAGCTGTACACGCTCCGCTCGATCATGGGCGAGGACTTCGTCGGCCCCATCCGTCAGGCGGCGCAGATCGGTTACAAGGAGTTTGAATTCGCCGGCTACGGCGACCTCTCCGCCGAACAGATCCGCGCGCTGCTCGACGAGCTCGGCGTGCGCTCCCCGTCGACGCACGTCAGCGCCCAGCTCATCCGGGAGGATCTGGCCGGCCTGATCAGTCGCTCGAAGGTCATCGGACACGAGTACCTCATCTGCCCGCACCCGGGCGAGCTGCCGTTCAAGACGATGGACGACTTCAAGGCGATGGCGGCGAAGTTCAACGAGTGGGGCAAGGTGTGCAAGGACGCCGGCCTCCAGTTCGGCTACCACAACCACTCGTTCGAGTTCGAGGCGATCGACGGCGCGACGACGCTTCCGATGGATGTGCTGCTCGAGAATACGGACCCCGACCTCGTCGCGATCGAACTGGATCTGTGCTGGGCGATCAATGCCGGCGCCGATCCCATCGCCTACTTCGAGAAATACCCGGGCCGCTTCCACCTCTGCCACGTCAAGGACCTCGACGCCGCCGGCGAACTGGCCGATGTGGGGCAGGGGAGGATCGATTTTGCGCCGATCTTCGCGAAGGCGCAGACGGCGGGGCTCAAACATTATGTGGTCGAACACGACCGGCCGTCCGACCCGATCGCCAGCATCCGAAACAGCTACAACTACCTGACCGGCGCCTGATCCGCCGCCGAACGGACGTACAGCTTGAGGTCTGGCTCTCCCCCGAGGAGGGCCAGACCTTTTTCTTTTCCCAGCACGGTGAGTGCGGTGGCGTAGCTGTCCGCCTGGCGTCCGCTGGGCGCCACCACGGTCGCCATCAGCCGGCTGGTCAGCGCCATGCCGGTGCGGGGATCGACGACATGCGAATAGCGGATGCCATCCACCTCCAGGTACTGCTCGGTGTCGCCGGAGGTGGCGATGGCGGCATGGGTGAGCGCGGCGGCCCAGGCGGCGACCGAATCGGGTGCGCCGGGGATCGTGATGCGCCAGCCGGCCCGGCCGGGCGGCGGGCCCGAGACGACGAGGTCGCCGCCGGCCTCCACGAGGGCGCTCCGGATGCCGTGCGCCGTCAGGGACGCGATCGCCTCGTCGAGAATATAGCCCTTCGCGATGCCGCCCAGATCGATCCCCATACCCTCTTTTCCCAGCGTGACCGTGCGCTCCTGCGCGTCGAGGTGGATCGCGTCCCAGCCGACGCGCGACCGGGCCTCGGCCAGCGCCGGCGTGTCGGGCAGGGCGCCGGCGCGGCGCACGCCGCGCCACAGCTGGATGAGCGGCGCGGCGGTGACGTCGAAGGCCCCGTCGGTCCGGCGCGAGAGCGCGACCGAGGCGGCGAGCACATCGAACAGGGCGGGGCTCACGGGCACGGGAGTGCCGGCGGCGGCGGCCGTCAGCCGGCGGACCTCGCTGAGCGGCCGGTAGTCGCTGAACACGTCCTCCAGCGCCGCGATGCGCGCGAACGCGGCGCGCGCGGCCGTCCGGGCCGCGTCTTCTTTTCCGGCATAGAGCGCAATCCGGACTTGTACACCTAGATGGAGTTGAGTATACTCATAAGGCTCGGCCGGCGGCGTCGGCTGAGCCTGACAGGAGATCCAACTTAAGGCGATAGATACCGCCAGGATTGCGGAAACGGCGGCGCCGTGGCGCCTCGGAATGACCGTTTCAGACGACGGCGGCATGGAGGTAAACATGATGAGGATGTTCGGCCTGACGTCGCTGACGGCGTGTGTGCTGCTCGGGTTGACGGCGGGGTGGAGCGAGCGGGCCGATCGGCGGGATGCCGCGGCGGAGGAGACCTCCCCGGGGCTGCTCCAAGACTCGATTCCCGGTACCCTGGTGACGTTTGATATGATCCCCGTCCCCGCCGGCACGGTGACCATCCAGACCGACAGCGGCGACGTGCAGGTGGATGTCGCCCCGTTCTTCATCGGGAAGACAGAAGTGACGTGGAACGAATACGATATTTTCGCCTACCGGCTCGACCTCCCGCCGGAGCGCCGCACCCAGCATGAGGATGGCGTGTCGCGTCCGAGCCGGCCCTACGCGCCGCCGGATTACGGGTACGGGCACGACGGCTATGCCGCCATCTGCATCACGTACCGCGCGGCCCAGGGCTATGCGGAGTGGCTCTCGGAGAAGACGGGCAAGAAATACCGCGTGCCCACCGAAGCCGAGTGGCAACTGGCCGCGCAGGCCGGCATGGAGATCGGCACGCGGCTCGACGCGGAAGCGCTTGCCGACGTTGCCTGGTTTGCCGGCAACTCGGAGGACAAGACGCAGCCCGTGGCCTCGAAGACGCCCAACGGGCTCGGGCTCTACGATACGCTCGGCAATGTCGCCGAATGGGTCACGGGGATCGACGGCAAGCCGTACGCGGCCGGCGGATCCTTCCAGGACGAGGTCGGCGCCGTCCAGCTCTACGCCCGCGCCAAACAGGCCCGCTCGTGGAACCAGACCGACCCCCAGATTCCGAAAAGTAAGTGGTGGCTTTCCGACGGGTTCTTCGTCGGATTTCGGCTCGTACGCGAGCCGTAAGATGCTGCGTGACGTAGGGCGGCACACCAACCCAACGCATAAACGTGCTTCGCACAACGAACCCAGGAGGTGCTTTCGATGAGTACGCATAACGACCCGCGTTTCCCGCTGTCACGCCGGCAATTCGTGCAGGCCACGGCGGCCGCCACGGCCGGCCTGATGGCTTCCGGCAATTTTGCGTTCGCCCAGGGCGCGGACGTCATCCGGATCGGTCTCGTCGGCTGCGGCGGACGCGGCACCGGCGCCGCCGTCCAGGCGCTGAGCACGACGCAGAACGTGCGCCTCGTGGCCATGGGCGATGCCTTCCGCGACCGGCTGGACGACAGCCTGAAGAATATCGACGAGGCCATCGACGACAAAACCCGCATCGCAGTGCCCGAAGACGCGCGCTTCACCGGGTTCGATGCCTACAAGGACGTCATCAGCCGGTGCGACGTCGTCATTCTCACGACGCCTCCGGGCTTTCGGCCGATCCATTTCGCCGCGGCCGTCGACGCCGGCAAGCACGTGTTCATGGAAAAACCCGTCGCGACCGACGCGCCCGGCATCCGGAGCGTGCTCGCCACCGCCGAGATCGCCAAGCAGAAAAAACTCAACGTGGTGGTGGGGCTCCAGCGGCACTACCAGCACGTCTACCGCGAATGGGTGAAGCGCATCCACGACGGCGCGATCGGCGACATCACCTCGTCGCGCGTGTACTGGAACAGCGACGGCGTCTGGGTGCGTCCGCGCAAGCCCGGACAGACCGAGATGGAGTACCAGATGCGCAACTGGTACTACTTCAACTGGCTCTGCGGCGACCACATCAATGAGCAGCACATTCACAACATCGATGTCGGCAACTGGGTCAAGCAGGCCTACCCGGTCCGCGCCCAGGGCATGGGCGGCCGGCAGGTTCGTACCGGCAAGGAGTACGGGGAGATCTTCGATCACCATTTTGTAGAGTACGAATATGCCGACGGCAGCCGGATGTACAGCCAGTGCCGGCACATCCAGGGCACGATGAGCCGTGTCACCGAAGCCTTCCAGGGCACCGACGGCTCCGCGCCGCGCCCGGGCCTGCTGCTCACGCAGAGCGGCCACACGATCTGGGAGTATGACGACAAAAACGATCCGAACCCCTACCAGGTCGAGCACGACGAGCTGTTCGAGGCCATCGCGAACGGCGACTGCAAGTACATGGACGCCGAGCGCGGCGCCTACAGCACGATGACGGCGCTGCTCGGGCGCATGGCCACCTATTCGGGCCAGGTGATCGAGTGGAACGACGCGCTCAACTCCAACCTGAGCCTCATGCCGAAGAAGTTCGCATGGGACGCCCCGCCGCCCGTGTTGCCCGATGCGGATGGCTACTACCCGGTCGCTGTGCCCGGCAAGACGCAGGTTCTCTGACACGCCAGGCGCCGGGGAGTCGATCCGCTCGGCTTCCCGGCGCGCTGCGAAAGACCATAACCCCACCATGGATCGTCGCCACTTCGTAAAGTCCGGCCTCGCCGCCGGCACGGCCGCGCTCGGCGCGCCGGCCTTCAACCGGCTGAAGGACCCGTCCCCGGCCGCGTTCAAGTTGCATTATGCGCCCCACTTCGGCATGTTCAAGCACCATGCCGGCGAGGACTTCGTCGACCAGGTCAAGTTCATGGCCGACATGGGCTTCACGGCCATGGAGGACAACGGCATGAAGGGCCGTTCCGTGGCCGACCAGGAGCGGATCGCCGCCGAGATGGGCCGGCGGGGGATGAAGATGGGCGTGTTCGTGGCCCACTCCATCTCCTGGAACGAACCCAGCCTCACCAGCGGCAAGGCCGACCTCCGGGAGGCGTTCCTCGCCGACATCCGGGGCTGCATCGATGTCGCCAAACGCGTCAACGCGACCTGGATGACGGTCGTACCGGGCTATGTCGACCTCCGGCTGAACCACGACTACCAGACGGCCAACGTCGTCGAATCCCTCAAGCGCGCCTGCGACATCCTGGAGCCGCACGGCCTCGTCATCGTCCTGGAGGCGCTCAACTTCCGGGATCATCCGGGGCAATTCCTGCAGCGCACGCCGCAGTCCTACGAGATCTGCAAGGCCGTCGGCAGCCCCTCCTGCAAGATTCTGGACGACCTGTACCACATGCAGATCCAGGAAGGCAACCTGATCCCCAACATCGACCTCGCCTGGGATGAAATCGGCTACTTCCAGATCGGCGACAACCCCGGCCGGGACGAACCCACCACCGGCGAGATCAACTACAAGAATGTCTTCAAACACATTCACGCCAAGGGGTGGACGGGCATCCTCGGTATGGAGCACGGCCTTTCCGGCGAGGGCAAGGAAGGCGAGGCCGCGCTGATCCGCGCCTATCAGGAGGTAGATGGATTTTAGGTTGCAGGTTCAAGGTTAACTGTTTAAGGAACGAGATGATGCGTTCCTCGAACCGGCATGTGAATCTGTTTAACCACGCATTGAACGTTAAAACCTAAACATTGAACATTTTCAAACATGTCTCTAGGCAGAAAAATCAGATACGGCATGGTGGGCGGTGGCCCGGGTGCGTTTATCGGAGCGGTCCATCGTAAGGCGGCGGCGCTCGACGGCGAAATCGAACTGGTCGCCGGCGCTTTTTCGTCCTCCCCCGAAAAATCGGCCCAGCAGGGGCGTGAACTGTTTCTCGATCCGTCCCGGGTGTATGGCTCCTACAAGGAGATGGCCGAGAAGGAAAGCAAGCTGCCGCTGGGCGAACGCATCGACTTCGTCTCGATCGTCACCCCGAACAGCACCCATTTCGAGATCGCGAAGACCTTCATCGAAGCCGGCTTCCATGTCGTGTGCGATAAGCCGATGACGATGACCGTCGAGGAGTCCGAAGCGCTGTGCCGGCTGGTCAAGAAATACGACGCCGTGTTCGCGCTCACGCACAACTACACCGGGTATCCGATGGTGAAGGAGGCGCGCGAACTCGTCCGCCAGGGCAAACTCGGCACGATCCGCAAGGTCGTCGTGGAGTACCCGCAGGGCTGGCTCGCCACTTTCCTCGAAGGCGAGGGCGCCAAGCAGGCGGTCTGGCGCACCGACCCGAAACAGGCCGGCGTCTCCTCGGCCATCGGCGACATCGGCTCGCATGCGGAAAACCTCGCCCGCTACATCACGGGGCTGGAGATCGACCGCCTCTGCGCGGACCTCACCACGTTCGTGCCCGGCCGGCAGCTGGAGGACGACGCCAACATGCTCGTCCACTACAAGGGCGGCGCCCGGGCCGTGCTCTACTGCTCGCAGGTCTCGGTGGGGGAAGAGAACAACCTCAGCATCCGGATCTACGGCACCGAGGCCTCAATGGAGTGGCATCAGGAGCATCCGAACTACCTGCACCTGCGAACCAACGGCGGTCCGGAAGAGGTGTTGAAACGCGGGAACGGCTACCTGACCGACCCGGCGAAACACAACACGCGCCTTCCGTCCGGCCATCCCGAGGCGTTCCTCGAAGCGTTCGCGAACATCTACGTCAACGCGGCCCGGACCATCGCCGCGAAGCTCTCCGGCGCAAAGCCCGGGCCCTTCGACACCGATTTCCCCACCGTTCAGGATGGCGCCGTCGGCGTGCACTTCATCCACAAAGCCGTCGAAAGCGGCAAGAAGAAAGGATGGGTGGATGCCAGCTACACGCCGCCGGCCTGAACGGCGCAATCACCAATCGCTAACGGCTAATCGCTAATTCCTATGTCCCGACCCGTAACACTCTTCACCGGCCAGTGGGCCGACCTGCCGCTCAAGAAGCTCGCAGAAAAAGCCGCCGACATGGGTTTCGACGGCCTCGAACTGGCTTGCTGGGGCGATCACTTCGACGTTCAGAAAGCCCTGAGCGATGCGAAATACTGCCAGAGCCGGCACGATATCCTCAACCAATATGACCTCGGCGTCTGGGCCATCAGCAATCACCTCGTGGGCCAGGCCGTATGCGACAATATCGACATCCGGCACAAATCCATCCTGCCGCCCCACGTCTGGGGCGACGGCGATCCGGAAGGCGTCCGCCAGCGTGCCGCGAAAGAGATGATGGACACCGCGCGCGCGGCCGCCCGGCTCGGCGTGAAGGTCGTCAACGGCTTTACCGGCAGCAGCATCTGGCACCTGCTCTATTCCTTCCCGCCCGTACCACCCGAGATGATCGAGGCCGGCTTCAAGGACTTCGCCGATCGCTGGAATCCCATCCTCGACGTCTTTGATGAGGTGGGCGTCCGATTCGGCCTCGAAGTGCACCCGACCGAGATCGCTTTCGACATCTCGTCGGCCCGCAAGGCGCTCGAAGCCATCGGGCATCGCGAGGCGTTCGGCTTTAATTACGACCCCAGCCACTTCGGCTACCAGGGCGTCGACTATGTCGGATTCATCGAGACCTTCGGCGACCGCATCTACCATGCGCACATGAAGGACGTCTGGTGGTCCGACAAGCCGAAAGAAGCCGGCGTGTTCGGCGGCCACATTGAGTTCGGGCACCGCGATCGCTTCTGGGATTTCCGCTCGATCGGCCGCGGCTCGATCGACTTCGAGGAGATCATTCGGATGCTCAACCGCGTAGGCTATGCCGGGCCGCTCTCCATCGAATGGGAGGACTCCGGCATGGACCGCGAACATGGCGCCGAGGAAGCGTGCTCGTTCGTCAAGGGCGTGGATTTCGCGCCGGCGCACGGCGCGTTCGATGCCGCTTTTGCGAAAGACAATCAGTAAGACCATGAAATTCCTCAACATCCTGAGCGGAGGGATGACCCTCCTGTTCCTCGTGTGGACGTATTACCAGCTGAACGATGTCGACGGCGAGGCGCCCATCTGGGTGCTGGCCTACGGCGCCACGGCGGTGCTCAGCGCGTTGTACATGTTCAACAAGGTATCGCTGGCGCCGGTGGCCATCGTCGCCGGCCTCTTCGTCGTCTGGGCGCTCGTCTGGATCTCCCGGATCCAGCTTCAGAGCTCGATTTTCGGAGTGGACGCCTGGATGCAGAACGAGTACCTGCGCGAATCGGGCGGCCTGGTGGTCATGATCGTGTGGCTGGGCGTGCTGTCGCTGGTGCTGTACCGCAGGAGCCGCGGATGATGATGCGCCCGCGCTGAACCTTCGGCCCGGGCAGACGTACATCCAGGGCACGACGCGCCACACGGGCGTCGTGCCCTTTTTTTATGGCCGGCTTCCGTCGCGGCCGGCCCCGCTCCCCCCATCTCGTCGTCTCCACCCGTTGCCCGTACCCGGTGCGTTCATGCGTTCCCTGCATGCTCTGTTCATCCTGGTCGTAATCTGCTGGTATGCCCCGGTCCGCGCCCAGCCGCGCGCGTCGGGGCCCGCCGTCGTGCACGGCGGCCTCGACGAACGGGGACGCGTGCTGTCCGTGGGCGTGCATCCGGAATACTGGGCAGCCTACGATCTCCAGCAGGGGAGCCTCTTTCGCGTCTGGAAAGGGTCGCTCGACACCGACCGGATCGATGGCGTCCCCGGGTACCCCGGCCACGCCGCCCTGCGCGGGCAGGTGCTCCAGCGCGACGACCGGGACGCCGCCTGGCGTCTGCGCCTGGCCGGCCGGGACACGGCCGCCGTCTTTTCCTATGTCGGCTATCGCCTCGCCGCCGACCACGTCGTGCTGAGTTATGCCGTGTCGCTGGGCGACAGCGTCTTTGTCCGCATCGACGAGACGCCGCAGCTTGTCCTCTCCGAAGCCGGTCAGCCCGAGATGCGCCGGCGCTTCGTCGTCGTCGAGGCGACGCCGGGCGTCGAGGTGTTGCACCGCATCGACGTCACGCATCTGGCATCCCGCGACGCCATCGTGTACGACGGCCTGTTGCTCCGCACCCACGGGAAACGGCATCGGCACGTCTGGGGCAATACCTACGATGTGGCGGGATGGATCGTCATGCCGGCGGCCGGCCGGCCCGCCGTCCTCACGACGCGCTTCGAGCCCGATATGCTCCGGCAGGTGGCCCGCGACGACGCCTTCGCGTCGACGGCGTCCTTCCAGCAGCAGCCCCCGGTCCGGCTGCGCACCCTGGCCGAGCTGGAGTCCGGCCCGACGCTCGTGCGCAGCGCGGCCCATGCCGCCGGCGTCACCCTCCAGGTCTACGACATCGGCCAACCGATGGACAGCCTCGCCACGCTCGCGCCCGGGCAGCTCCCCAACGTGCATCGCGTGCATCCCGACCTCGATTTTCGCACCGACGCGGACTTCGGGGGCGCGTCGTTCTATTTCGTCACGCAGGTCACGGGGTATCTCAATCTCGCCGTCGCCGGCGACTACGCCTTCCGCCTCGTGGCCGACGACGGCGCGCGCCTCACCATCGCCGACACGCTGCTGATCGACTACGACGGCCGGCACCCCGCCGAGCCCTCGCCGCCGGCGACGATCGCGCTGCCGGTCGGTGTGCATCCGCTGGTGATCGACCATTTTCAATCGACCGGCGGCAAGCGGCTGGCGCTCGAATGGAAGCCGCCGTGGGCCACCGTGTTTGCGCCGGTAGATGCCGGCGTGCTTTCGACGCCGCACGTCGAGCGGGCCGCCGTATCGGAGGGTAGGAAACTGGTGCGGACCGACGCGCCGGCCTGGACCCTGGCGTCCCGCGCCATCGCGCCGAGGGGGATGCATCCCGCCTACCGGATCGGCCCCGTCGCGCCGCGCAGCCTGCGTGCGCCGGTTGGCGGCCTCGCCATGCTGTCCGATGGCCGCCTGGCCGTATCGACCTGGCACGACAACGGCGCGGTCTACCTCGTCGACCCGCGCAATGAATCGGCCGAACGGCAGGACCTCCAACCCTACGCCGAGGGTCTGGCCTCGCCGCTTGGACTCGTAGCCGTCGACGACGCCCTGTTCGCGATGCAGGCCTACGACGTGACGCAGCTCCTCGACGAAAATGCCGACGACCGCGTGGAGGCGACGCATGTGGTGGCCGACGGCTGGCGGCGGACGTCGTTCTATCGCCAGTACGCGTTCGGGCTCGCCTACCGCGACGGAGCGTTCTTCGGCGGATTGAGCCGCCCCGTGGACGCGTCCGGCGCCATGATGATCGAGCCCGTCCCCGATGCCGGCCTGCTCGTGCGCCTCGATTTTTCCCGCTCGTACACGCCCCTGGTCTCCGGCCTCCAGATGCCCAACGGCATGGCCCTGGACGCCGAGGGGAATCTCGTCGCGGCGGACTATCAGAACGCCTGGTTCGGGGCCTCGCGCCTCGTGCAGGTGCCGGCGGCGGATCTGGATCGGACGTCGCCCATGCCCGCCGACTCCGTCACGCTGTGCTGGATGCCGCCGCTGGAGGTCAGCGTTTCGCCCTCGCAGCCGTTGCCGATCACGCAGGGACCGTACGCCGGGCAGCTGCTCGTGGGCGACACCAACGCGGAGCGCCTGTTTCGCGTCTCCCGGGAGGAAGTCGACGGCGTCGCGCAGGGCGCGGTGTACCGATTCGCAAGCGATATCGGATTTCGGGCAAACCGGCTGGTCGAGGGAGAGGGGGGCGTCCTCTTCGCCGGCGCGGCCCGTTTCGGGTCGATCTGGGGGATACCCGACGCCGACGACGCGCCGACCCTCTACGCGCTGGCCCCCGCCGATGCCCGTCCGTTCGAGCTGTACGCGATGCGACTGCGGCCCGGCGGGTTTGAACTCGAGTTTTCGGAGCCGGTCGACCCCGCCGCGGCCGGCCGCCTGGCGTCCTACACGCTCGATGGGTTGAGCGGCCGCAACCGGTCGGGCGTTCGCCGACTGGAGGTCGCCGCCGTCAAACGCTCGGACGACGGGAAACGCATCTGGCTGGACGTGCCGTCGCTGGAGGCCGGCGAAGTCATTTATCTCACCCTCGATCCGGAGATGCGCTCCACCGCCGGGGACCGGCTCTGGAGCAACGAGGCGTGGTATACCGTCAACGCCCTGTTCGATGCCGCCCGGGCCGACACGGCGAGTGTCGTGCGATGAGACGCAAAGCGCGACGCGTTTCGCTTTTTTTCGGCCCTGCCGATACCGTATATTGGGCGGCGATTCGCAGGATGCGTTCGGTACGCGTCTTGTAGTGCGAGTCGTGACCTTTTCGCGCGCACCCACGCCGGCGCCGAGACGCCCACCCTACTCGATTCTCCGGCTGCGCGGTATTCGTCCAGGCACTCCCCAAGACCATTCCATCCACACCTGTCTCAGTCCCACACCGGCTGCCGACGGGGGTGCAATTTTTTGTGCGCCTATGATGCTCCGTACCCGGGCCCACGCCCGAGCCGGTCTGATCGGCAACCCGTCGGACGGGTATTTCGGGAAGACGATCTCGTTCATCATCCGCAATTTCGCGGCCGAGGTGACGCTGTATGAGTCGCCGCGCATGGTCATCATGCCCGGCCCGCGGGACCATCTGACGTTCGAGAGCCGCGACGCGCTGGTGTCGGACGTGCGGCTCAACGGCTATTACGGGGGCATCCGCCTCATCAAGGCCGCCATCAAGACCTTCAGCGACTATTGCGACGATCACGGCATCCAGCTGGATCGGCGCAACTTCACCATCGAGTACCGCACGAACATCCCCGTGCGCGTGGGGCTCGCGGGCTCCAGCGGCATCATCACCGCGACGATGCGCGCCCTCATGAGCTTTTACGGGGTCGAGGTGGCGCAGCCGCAGTTTCCCAATTTGATCCTCCGTGTAGAGACCGATGAGTTGGGGATCGGCGCCGGCCTCCAGGATCGGGTGATCCAGGTGTACGAAAACGCGGTCTACATGGATTTCGACCGCGAGCTGATCGAACGGCAGGGCTACGGGCTGTACGAGTACGTCGAGGTGGCCAATCTGCCGCACCTGTTCGTCGCCTATCACGACAACTTGTCGGAAGGCACGGAAATCACCCACAACGACCTGCGAAGCCGCTTCAATCGCGGCGATCGGGCGGTGATGGACGGCATGAAGACGTTCGCCGGCTTCGCCGACGAGGCGCGCCGGCTCATCGCCGACGGCCGCGGCCACGAGATCGGGCCGTTGATGGACGCCAATTTCGACCTTCGGGCCCGGCTCGTCCGGATCAGCGAAGGCAATGTCAGACTTATCGAAACGGGTCGCGCCCTCGGGGCCCACACCAAATTTGCCGGTTCGGGCGGCGCCATCGTAGGCGCGTACGACGGCGACCCCGAACGCCTGCAGCGGCTCCGCGCCGCCTACGAGGCGTTTGGCGCCCGACTCATTCAACCAGTCATCGAATTCATTCCGGAAGAGGTCCACGCATGAGCAAACAACGGGTAAGAAAAGCCATCATCCCCGCGGCCGGCATGGGCACGCGCTTCCTGCCGGCTACCAAGTCGATGCCGAAAGAAATGCTGCCGATCATCGACAAGCCGGTGCTGCAGTATGTCATCGAGGAGGCCATCGCCAGTGGCATCACGGACATCCTGATCGTCACCGGCCGCGGCAAACGCGCCATCGAAAACCACTTCGACTATTCGCCCGAGCTCGAAGCCTTCCTCGTGCAGGCCAACAAGCGGGAAATGCTCGAACAGATTCGCGACATCGGCGAACAGGCGTCGATCTTCTACATCCGCCAGAAGGTGCAGCGCGGTCTGGGCGACGCCATCCGGCTCGGGCAGCAGCACATGGGCGACGAACCGTTCGCCGTGCTCCTCGGCGACACGATCATCAACCCGATCGACGACGAGCGGCCCGGCCTGCGTCAGCTGCTGGATGTGTACGAGGAGAAACAGGCGAGCGTGGTGGCGGTGCAAAAGGTGCCGCACGAGTGGGTGAGCCGCTACGGCATCGTCGCCGGCAAGGCCGAGCCCGACAACCACGAGCTCGTCCGGCTCGACCACCTCGTCGAGAAACCTGCTCCGGGCAAGGCGCCCAGCAACCTGGCGATCGCCGGCCGGTACGTCTTCACGCCCGAAATCTTTTCGTGCCTGAACGAAACGACCGAGGGCGTCGGCGGTGAAATCCAGCTCACCGATGCGATGAACATGCTGGCGCAGCGCGAGGCGATGTATGCGCTCGACTGGCACGCCAAACGGTACGACATCGGCAACCGGGTCGAATACGCCAAGTGTTTCCTCGATTTTGCGCTCCGGCGCGAGGACACCCGCGACGCGATCCTCGAGCACCTCATCAAGCAACTGCCGCTTCGTCAGGAAGCGGCCTGACGTTTTGGAAACAGGAGCCAGCGTAGCGGATCTCGGGATGGACCGCCTCGGTGAACGGGTCACCGTGGCCAACCTCTATGACGATCTGGAACGCCGCCGCGAGCAGCTTTCGCGCGGGGCGCCGGCCGTGTCGGCCAGCCGCGCCCTCGTCGACGCCGTGCTGCGGACGGATGCCGTGCACTACGGCATCAACACCGGCTTCGGGTACCTGAAGAGCAAACGGATTCCGCCGGAGCAAATCGAGGCGCTGCAGCAGAACCTCATCCTGAGCCATGCGGTGGGGGTGGGGGACTGGATTCCGCGTCCGATCTGCCGGCTGATGCTGCTCCTCAAGATCCACGCGCTCGGCATCGGCTATTCAGGCGTCTCGGAAGAGACGTTCCGGCGTCTTCTGGTGATGGCCGAGCGCGACCTGATTCCCGCCGTGCCCCAGCAGGGCAGCCTGGGAGCCTCGGGCGACCTCGCCCCGCTGGCGCATCTGGCGCTGCCGCTGCTCGGATACGGGTTTTTCTGGGATGCCGACGGAAGCCGCGTCGAGCCGACCGACGCCGTATTCGCCCGCGAAGGCCTCGCGCCGATCGCCCTGCGCGCCAAGGACGGCCTCGCGCTCATCAACGGGACGCAGATGATGAGCGCGTACGGCGCATTTATTCTGCATCGCGCTATCCATGCCGTCCAGGTGGCCGATATACTGGCTGCCATGAGCCTGGAAGCCCTGCAGGGCAGTATCGTGCCGTTCGACCTGCGGATCCACGCGATCCGCCCGCATCGCGGACAGCGCGAGGTGGCCGAAAACGTCAGCCGGCTGCTGGCGGAGAGTCAGATCCTCGCCTCGCACCGGTTCTGCGGCAAGGTGCAGGATCCCTACAGCCTGCGCTGCGTCCCGCAGGTCCACGGCGCGAGCCGCGACAGCCTCCGCCACGCCGTCTCGGTGGTCGAGACCGAGCTGAACAGCGTGACCGACAACCCGCTGGTGTTTGAAGACGGGGATATCCTGAGCGGCGGGAATTTTCATGGCCAACCGCTGGCGCTGGTGTACGACTTTGCGGCTATGGCGCTGGCCGAGCTGGCGAGCATCTCCGAGCGGCGGACCTACCTGCTGCTGGAAGGGCACGACGGCCTGCCGGCGCTGCTCATGAAGGAAACCGGCATCAACTCCGGCTTCATGATCCCGCAATACACGGCCGCGGCGCTCGTTTCAGAGAACAAGGTCCTGTGCCATCCGGCGTCCGTCGACTCGATCCCGACCTCGCTGGGGCAGGAGGATCACGTGAGCATGGGCAGCGTAGGGGCTTTGAAGCTGCTGCGGGTACTCCAGAACGTCGAACAGGTCTTCGCGATCGAGGCGTTTACCGTGGCCCAGGCGCTCGATTTCCGACATCCGCTGCGGCCGGGTCGGGGGGTGGAAGTGGCGCACCGGTATATCCGGTCGCGCGTGCCCCACGGCGAGCGCGACTACTATTTCAAGAACGATCTGAACGCCTGCACGGAGATTGTGCGGAGTCCGGATTTTGTGACGACCGTGGAGTCAGCGACGGGGCCGTTGATCGGCCTGCCGGCGTAATCGTGGAACGATTTGTGATTCCCGGCCATCTCGCCTACCTGATTGGAACACATGTCTGGAGCACGACTCCAGTTACCGATGAAATCGAATTTTAGCGCCCCCCATACTACCGCTCGCTGGATCCTTTTTGCCGCCGTTTGGATCGGCCTGAACCAGGCGCCGCCGGCCCTGGCCCAGTCGCCGCTCGTCTGGCGGCAGGTGCAACAGACCAACGACCCCGATCAGCGGCACGAGAATGCGTTCGTTGAGGTGGGGGGTAAATTTTACCTGCTCGGGGGGCGCGGCACGAATCGCATCGAGATCTACAACCCGGTGGATAGCACCTGGACCAACGGACCCTTGCCCCCGTCGTCCATTTCGCTGCATCACTTCCAGGCCGTCGCGATCGGCACGACGATTTATGTGGTCGGCGCGTACACGGCGACCTTCCCGGACGAGCTCACCGTACCCAACATTTACACGTTCAACACCACGAACAACACCTGGAGCACCGGCCCCGCAATTCCCGAGGCCTTCCAGCGGGGCTCGGCCGGCTCGGCGGTGTACAACGGCAAGATTTACGTCGTGGGCGGGAGCGTCGGCGGGCATAGCGGCTCGGCCATCCGGAAGGCCGATTTCTCGGAATACAACCCGAACACGGATACGTGGACTGCGCTGACGCCGGCGCCGCGTGCCCGCGATCACTTCCATGCCGCCGTGTACGGCAACAAGCTCTATGTGGCCGGCGGACGCAACGGGTCGAATCCCGACACCGTCGACCCGGTCGATGTGTACGACTTCAACACGGGCAACTGGTCGACGCTGGCGAATGACATCCCCACGCCGCGCGGCGGATCGACGTCGGTGACGTTCGGGCACTACATCGTGGTGCTGGGCGGCGAAACCTCGCAGCAGCTCGCCCACAACGAAGTCGAGGCGCTGGATGTGTTTACCGGGACCTGGACGTCGCTGAATCACCTCGTCACCGGCCGGCACGGCACGCAGGCCATCGCCTACAACGACAACCTGTACATCGCCGCGGGCTCCGGTGAAAAAGGGGGCGGCCCCGAGCTGAATTCGCTCGAGGTCTACGAGACGAGCGGCGAGACGAACCTGCCGGTCGAGCTGGCGCCGGGCTTCCAGGCCCTGGCCGATGGGCGCGCCGTCCACCTCCGGTGGGAGACGGTGTCCGAAACCAACAACGCCGGCTTTGAGGTGCAGGAAGAACGAAACGGACGATTCGAAACGATCGCCTTCGTCCCCGGCGCCGGCACGACCAATGCGCGCCAGCGCTATGCGTACACGGTGCCCCGCGTTTCGCCGGGCCGGCATGTCTACCGGCTCAAGCAGATCGACTTCGACGGGGGCGTGGCGTTCAGTTCGCAGACCCACGTGTTGGTGGACCTGGACGGCAGCTATTTCATGGACGACATCTACCCCAATCCGTTTAACCCCGAAGCACACTTTACGCTGACCGTGCCGCACGATCAGCAGGTGCGGGTCGATGTCTACGACATCCTGGGCCGGCATCAGGGGCTGCTGTTTAATGGGATCGTCCTGGCGCACCAGCCGACGTCCATCGCCATCGACGGGACGACGCTCGCCGGCGGACGTTATCTCGTACGCGTCCAGGGCGAAGGGTTTTCGACCAGCCGGGTGGTGACGCTGCTGAAGTGAGGGCCGGCTAGCCCGGATGCCGATAGGGTGCAGGAGCACCCCGGCATCCCTGTGCCAGGGCCATCGCTTTCTCGCCGTGGACGTGAGAAGCGTATGGGAGTTCGCGTGCATTTTTACCGCAAAACCTCCCATACCCCCGCACTCCCATACTCCCATACCGGCAGATGCTCACGTTTGAAGAGCATGTGATGGCCCTGATCCCTGTGCGCACCCGGTTGAAAGTGAGCGCGTAAACTCGTTCCTTAAGGCTCTACACCCCGCCTGATCGAGTTTGCCATGTCATCCGAACAGCCTGCCCCGTCGTCCCCGCTTTCATCTCGCCAGATCCTGCTCCGCCTCG
Source organism: Rhodothermales bacterium (assembly GCA_041391505.1). NCBI lineage: Bacteria > Pseudomonadati > Rhodothermota > Rhodothermia > Rhodothermales > Rhodothermales bacterium. The sequence continues at coordinate 39,636 of JAWKNW010000028.1, read as the reverse complement.
GCCTGCCGCTCGCGGTCGTGGCCGGCATCGCGGTATTTCTGATAGCGACCGGCAAAAAGGGAGGAATGGACGCTCCGGAAACGGCGGTTCCTGTCCTGCTCGCCTTCGATGGCCCGGTGGCGCCTCCCGAGGGCATCGCGTTGCCGGAGGGCATGGTCTACGTGCCCGGCGGACGAACCCGCATCGGGTCGGAGAAAGGGCTGCCGATGGAAATGCCGGTGTTCGAGACCGACGTCGAGCCGTTTTTCATGGATGAGCACCCCGTCACGGTCGCCCAGTTCCGGGCCTTTGTCGAGGCGACCGGCTTCAAAACGCAGGCGGAAGCTTTTGGTGATGCCGCCGTGCTGAACATGGAGACCTACGAGTGGATCCTGCTGCCGGGCGCGACCTGGCACCATCCGCAGGGTCCCGATGGCCCGGCGGCGAAGGACGATCATCCCGTGACCCAGGTGTCGTGGAACGACGCGGTGGCCTATGCGGAATGGGCCGGCCGGCGGTTGCCGACCGAGTTCGAGTGGGAGCACGCCGCCCGCGGCGCCACATCGGCCCCGCACGACTATGCCTGGGGCAATGCCCTGTTTGCCGACGGCAAACCGCGCGCAAACACCTGGGAAGGGGAGTTTCCCTTCTTTAACTCGGGCGATGACGGCTACCTCTACACGTCCCCCGTCGGCGCGTTCGGCAAGACGCCCCTCGGCCTCACCGACATGGGCGGCAACGTCTGGGAATGGACCGACAGCTGGTACCTGCCCTACAACGAACTCGACGAACCCTTCGAGATCGACGAGTTCAGCGAGCGCGTCCAGCGCGGCGGCTCGTTCCTGTGCAACGACGGCTACTGCCACGGATACCGGGTGTCGGCACGCAGCCATTCCACGCCGGAATCATCGCTCTTCCACGTCGGCTTCCGCACGGTGATGGATGTGCCGCGCTGACCGCGGCTACAGGGATGGATGTGCCGCACTGACCGCGGCTACAGGGAAGGACGCCCCCAGGTCGATTTTAATGGCCAGATCGCGAGCGACGTGAGCACCGGTGAACCTCCCGCGTGGGAGAAGCGGATGGACTGACTCTCCGGATCCGGAAAGACGCGGTCGGACAGGGCCACGAGGCCGTCGCCGGCGAACAGTTCGACGGACGACCAGTCGACCAGAAGCCGGAGGCGAACGATCCCGTCCGGGGCCGCCAGCGGAGCCGTGTGCCGCGCGAGAAACGCGTCGTGGAAATCCCCGATGCCCGAGGCCGTCCGGTCGATAAACACCACGCCTTCCGACGCGTCGTAGCCCACGACGGTTTGCTCCGCGCCCCGGGCCAGCACGGCGATCTCGACGCGATCCGCTCCGTTCAGGGCGATCTCGGCATTGAGTTCAAACTGATTGCCTTTCAAACCCAGCGCGTCGGCGGCGGCGAAGTCGAGGCCGGCGAATGTCTGCGGCGTCTCCCGCAGCGACTCCACCTCACGTACCGGGTGCTGGACGAGCCGGAGACCCTGCGGCGTCTCCCGCAATGCGAGGGCGCGCGGCACCGACTGGGCGCTGCGCCAGGGGGAGGTAGGGATGTCCTGCGCGTATTGCCAGTTGTTGAACCATCCGATCAGGATGCGCCGGCCGTCCGATTCCGGGATATCCCCCCAGGTGACGCCGGCGTAAAAGTCGGCGCCATGATCCACCCATAACACCTGCTCCGGGGGATTGTCGTTCGTAAACGTCTTGCCGTCGAACGACCCCACGAAGTACTGACCGCCCGACCCGCCGGCGGCGGCGTTCGAGCCGATGTTTACGATGAGCACCCACCGCGTCGCGCCGTCGCGCCCCTCGATCGGCAGCGGGAAGAGGTCGGGGCATTCCCAGATGCTGTCCGACGCGCCCTCCGGCCCGAAAGCGCTCAGGAAGGTCCATTCCTTGAGGTCAGGCGAGCCGTAAAAGTGCACGTTGTGTTCGGCCGGGACGGAAACGACCATGATCCATTGCCCGGATTCGTCGTGCCAGAATACCTTGGGATCCCGGAAGTCCTTCAAGCCGAGATCGATGACCGGGTTGCCGGCGTATTTGGTCCACGTCCGCCCCCGGTCGACACTGTACGCGATATGCTGCGTCTGGAGCGTATCCGTGTGACCGGTATAGATGGCCACCATCGGCGGTTGATCCGCCGTGCCGAAGCCGGACGTGTTCCGTGTATCCACGACGGCGCTGCCCGAGAAGATCATGATGCCGTCTTCCTCTTCGAGCGCCACGGGGAGATGCTCCCAGTGCATCAGATCCGGGCTGACGGCGTGCCCCCAGCTCATATGGCCCCAGCGATCGCCGTACGGGTTGTGCTGGTAAAAAAGGTGATATTCGCCATCGTGATAGACGAGCCCGTTCGGGTCGTTCATCCAGTTCTTCTCGGGCGAAAAATGATACTGGAGGCGGAAGGGCTCGCGATAGGCGACGGGCGCGGCAGGCCGCTCCGTGCAACCCGTCGCCAAGATGGCGGTTAGGACCATTAATGAAACGCGCTGATACATACGATATTTAGGCGAGATGATGGACGGGAGAGGGGCGTACGGCACCACTCGACCAGGATCCGCCCATAATACAAACGGAACCCCGATATGCGGAAGATGCTGACGTTTCTGCTACTGTCCGCGGTAGCCTGCTCGTTTGCGCCGCTCGCGGCGGCGCAGGTCGTTCGCGCCACCGCCGTGATCGACGGAGACCGCCTCGTCCTCGACGACGGCTCGCGCATCCGGCTCGCCGGCGTGGATGCCCCGGAGCGCCACCCGTCGCCCAAGATGACCGAGGACGCCCTCGCCGCCGGCCACGATCTCGCCCGGGAAGAGCGTCTGGGTGCGATCTCGGCGGCCTACATGGCGGCGCTCGTGCGGGGCAAGCCGCTGGTCGTCGACCGCCTGGGCCTCCCGGAAGCGCCGCAGGATACGGAAGAAGAGGTCTACGAGCCGGCGTTGGTGTATGTGGCCGATGAACGCGGCCGAGCGAGCTACGAACTGAACGCGCGGATGCTGGCCGACGGGTACGCCCGGCTGGATTTCGATCAGGTGGCCGGCGACCTCACTGTGTATGTAGGGCTCTATCGGGAGGCGAAGATGCGCGGGCTCGGGCTATGGGCGCCCGAACCGGGCGTGGTGGGGGCTGCCGACGTAACGGAGGCCGCCACGCGTCCCTCCGACGAATCCGATCCGGGCGAATCGGCCTGCACCACGCATACGGCGTGCATCTGGGTGACGGCGGATTCCAGCGGCGCGGGGCCCGGTACCTGGGAATCGCGCCCTGGTACGCAATGCCCGTGTGCGGGAAAGCCGAACTACTGATGGACTGACGAGGCCGAGGAGAAATCGGGTGTATGGCTGAATGGGCGGCCATAAAAAAAGCCCCCTGATGCAGGGGGCTTTTTTTATCGGAAAAAGATAAGGCGGAGGAGGTGCCAGACGGAGGCCGTACCCACCATGTAGGCCTCCGTCCTCCTTGGAAGTGCAATTAAGCGTTTTGCAAATCGCGTACCCAAAATGTAGTAGACGGAACAAAAAAACGTTCGGCGCGGAAATCGGCCGGAAAACGTGGGCCATCAAAAAGGATTTTTGACGGCAAATCGGAGAAAACCGAAAGAAATATCCGTGTGACTTCCGGCGAGATGCACGGACCGGCGTGCCGGCGTGCTCAAAAAAATTTATGACTGGATAAAAAGATGCGTTCGCCGGCCGCAAACTGGCGGGGTGGGGCGACGGGAAAAGGCCAAGTGAGACCGAGGTTCGCTCTCGAAATGATATTGCGCGTTGCGACGCACAAGCCCGGAGGAAGGAGGCCGGCAGCCGGTCCGGATCAGTCGATCCCCGCGCGGTCGGCGGCGGTCGGCGCCGATTCGTCTTCCCCCATCGAGATTTCGAGCGCCTTCAGGTAGGCGGCGAGCAGGGCGTAGGCCGGGAAGCGGGCGGTTTCGCTGATGTAGCGTTCGGCGATTTTTACGCCGGCACGGTAGACGCCTTTGGACGAGTAGAGCACGGACCAGAGCCAGTTCCGGGATTCGATCGTCTTCTGGATGACAGCCTGAAGGAGCGCGTGATCTTCCTGCGTGGCGTTGCGGTATTCGATGTGCGCCCGTCCCGACTCGAACACGATCGTGTACCACGGTTCCTCGAAGTCGTGCTCTTCAGTGTACTGACACCGGTTGGGTTCGAGTTGCGCCCAGCGGTCTAGCAGGTGTTCCAGCTTCATGGCGGTTCAGATACCGGCAGATCGTATCGGGTGGCAGGCATCCTGAATCACACGGGATTGTACGGATGAGCCGGCCTCGGAGGTATGGGTAGGAGACGGCACCCTGTCAACGTCATCTTGTCCTTCGTCACGGACAGTCACTGAAGCAGGAAAAAAAGAGAATCCGGTGCCAGGAATCGTGGCATCGGATCGGCGAGAACCGGACGGGTCGTCGCGAACGAAGCGGGGGGGCCTCGAGCCAAGCAAAAGCCCGAGATCTTACGGGATCCCGGGCCATTGCTCAGACACTCAATCAAACTCGAGGATGCTCAATAATAGGGCGATCTCCGGAGGAGAGTGTGATCGAAATGTGGCGGTTTCGTAGCGAAAGCTTAACGAATACATGCCTATCGTGCACACGCGGCGAAAAGGCCCGACGGACGCCGCGCCGGGGCGTCCCGCCCGGTCACTGCATGACCGTTTGCTGCACTTCCTGCTGGGCCGCCATCACGATAAAGAGGGCGATGAACAGCAGCATGAACTGGAAGGTGTAGATCCCGTACACAAACATCCCCAGCGCCACGACATGGCCGACGAGAGCGGCCAGCTGCGTCGCCCGGCTGAAACCCAGCACGACGGTCAGGCCGGCGCGCAGCACGCGGCCGCCGTCCATCGGGAAAGCCGGCAGCATGTTGAACGCCGCCATCATGACGTTGAACCACATGAGCGCACCCACCACCTGCATCGGCGCGGCCATCACGCTGGGGAGCGACGGGGCGCCGCCGAAGACGGTGAGGAAACCGAACAAGACGCCGGCGATGGCGATATTCACCGCGGGGCCGGCTACGGCGATCAGGAATTCCTGTGCCGGCTCCTTGGGGATCCGCGAGAGCCGCGCCACGCCGCCGATGGGGTAGAGGGTGATATCCAGCGTCGGGATCCCGAAACGCCGCGCCATCAGCGCGTGGCCGTATTCGTGCAGCACGACGCACAAAAACGCGGCGCCCATCATGCCCACGCCGGCGAGCGCCGCCATCACGGACGCGCCCTGGTAGAGATAAAACACGAAGATGCCACCCATCATCAGGAAAAACGACCAGTGGAGGAAGACATCGATGCGGGCAAAAGTGCCGACTTTGTAGGGTTTCATGGCGTTGACCGTTGATGGGGCTGGTCGTGTATCGACCGCCTGTGCTCATAGTGCGGATTTATAACGTGAATGTTTCAGGATTCGTATACTTGTACCCGCCGTGCCGACCGTGCGGCGACCCGCTCGCCGCTACCTGAACCTGTCTGTCAGCCCGGGTTAGAGCCATTGATGCCGCATGCTATGACATTTGAACGTTTCGAAGCCTCGCTCGACGATGCCGAGCCGCCGGCGGGACTGCCGACGCCGCTGCGCGCGCTATGGCTCGCTTCCGCCGGCCGTTGGGACGATGCCCATGCCGCCGTCCAGGATGAGACCACGGCGGCGGCCGCCTGGGTCCATGCCCACCTCCATCGCGAGGAGGGCGATCTTTCCAACGCGGCGTACTGGTACCGCCAGGCCGGCAAACCCGTCGCCCGGGGTAACATGGAGGTGGAATGGCGAGACATCGTGACGTCGCTGCTGGAGTTGCAGTGAGCCTGTTATCCCGCCTCGCGACCGCCGGCGTGCTCGCGTGGCTGCTGGCGCACAGCCCGATCGCCACCCACGCGCAGAACCTGTCGCCCCGGGAAGCCGCGATACGCGATGCCGTAGCCCGGCAGGCCGCCGACGCGGTGGACTTCGTCGAGAAGACCGTCGCGATCAACAGCGGCACCCTGAACATCGAAGGCGTACGCGCCGTGGGAGCGGTCTACCGGGAGGCCTTCGAGGCGCTCGGCATGGAAACGAGCTGGATCTATTATCCGGATTCGCTGGGACGGGCCGGCCACCTGGTGGCCAAAACCCGGGGCGGCGAAGGACCGCGCCTGCTCCTCATCGGGCACCTCGACACGGTCTTCGAGCCTTCCAGTCCGTTCCAGACGAGCCGGCGCGAGGGAGGCTTTCTGATCGGCCCCGGCGCGGTGGACATGAAGGGCGGCAACGCCGTCATCCTTTACGCCCTGGCCGCGTTGCAGGAGGCCGGCGCGTTGCACGACGCCGCGATCACGGTCATGCTCACGGGCGACGAAGAGGACCCCGAATCGATCGAGATCGAGCGGCGCGAGTTGATCGACGAGGCGAGACGGGCGGACGTGGCCCTCGGCTTCGAAGGCTCCGTCGGCCCCCATCACGCGACGATCGCCCGGCGGGGCGTCAGCGAGTGGGCGCTGGAGGTCGAGAGCCGGACGGGCCACTCGTCCCAGATCTTCACCGACGCGATGGGGTACGGGGCTGTCTTCGAGGCGGCCCGCATCCTGGATGCGTTCCGACGGGCGTTGAGCGGGGAGGAGAACCTGACGATCAATCCGGGCCTCGTGGTCGGCGGGGCGGAGGCGACGTACGATGCGCTCGCGGCCGCCGGCGAGGCCGAGGGCAAAACGAACGTCCTGGCGGCCCGCGTCATCGTCCAGGGCGATCTGCGTTTTCTCACCGAAGAGCAAAAGGAAATGGCGCGGTCCACGATGCGCAACATCGCCCGCCAGAACCTGCCCGGCACCCGCGCGACGATCACGTTTCGCGAGGGCTATCCAGCCATGTCGCCGACGGAGGGCAACCAGCGGCTCTTCCGGCTTTTTGACACCACCAGCCGCGACCTCGGGCACGGCGGCATCCAGCCCATCGACCCGGGCCTGCGTGGCGCGGCCGACATCTCCTTCGCGTCCACCTACACGGACGCCCTCTCCGGACTGGGGCCGATGGGCTCCGGCTCCCACGCCGTGGGCGAGCGGCTCGACATCGCCTCGCTGGAAATCGCCACGATCCGGGCGGCGGTGTTCATCTACCGGCTGACGCGCCCCGGCGGGTATCCCACGCGCTGAGTGCGCGGATCGCGATAAAAAAGTGGCAGGCCGGGGTGGCTTGTGTAGAAAATATGTGTATATTATGTGCGATTACTGAATCCCGCAGGACGACGCATGTCTACCACGGCCACATCGCGAAAAAACAACGGCAGCGGTTTTCCGAGTCCGGCAGAAGACTGGCTGGAGCCGCGGCTCCGTCTCGATGACCTGATCGAGCACCCGGCGAGCACCTTCATGGTGCGGGTGCGGGGCGGCGCGATGGCCGGGGAGGGGATCTCCGAGGGGGATGTGCTGGTGGTGGATCGGGCGGTTCGGCCCCGGTCGGGCGCGGTGGTGGTCGCCTTCGCGGCCGGCGAGATGGTCGTCCGCCGGATCGAGCTGAGCCCCGGCGCCGTCATGCTGAACGCCGCCGACGGATCGCCGCCGCATCGGCTGGCGCCGGAGGAGGGCGATCTCATCTGGGGAGTGGTTCGTTACGGCATCTATTCACTCGCAACCTGAACAACACGCCATGGCATTCGATACCGCGCTCGCCGAGCGCATCCGCAGTACACTGGCATCAAAGGTCTCCGTCACCGAAAAACGGATGTTTGGCGGGCTCGCGTTCATGCACCGCGGCTACATGTTCTGCGGCATCGTGAAAGACGAACTGATGGCCCGCGTCGGGCCGGCGGGGTACGAGGCCGCCCTCCGGCTACCGCATGTCCGGCCGATGGACTTTACCGGCAAACCGATGAAGGGGTATGTCTACGTGAGCCGGGACGGGCTGGAGTCGGACGCGGCCCTGGATGGCTGGGTGGACCGGACGCTGTCGTTTGTGAAGACGCTGCCGGACAAGACGGCGTAACCGCTCGTTACCGGCTACCGGTTGACCGCGCGCACGACGAGGATCGCCTGGTCCTTGGCCACCTCGGCGATGCCGGCTTCCCGTTCGTGCGCCCTGGCCTCCTTCAGCACCTCCTCGAGCTCGGTCACCTTCTCCGAATACGCGTACGTCTTGCGCCGCTGGATGCTCAGCTCGAACCCCTTGTACTGCGCGTTCTCCCTGGGCTCTTCCATCAGCGCGTAGATCAGCGGTGCTTTCAACGACTCCAGCTCTTCCTCGAGTTCGGCGATCCGGGCTTTGATTTCGAGGTAGCGGTCGAGGATCGAGGCGTCATCCAGGGCGCGTAGCATGGGCGGAAGCGGTTGGTGGCAACGAGGCGGTCGTATGCAGGATACGATGGAGGAACGGGCCGGACATGATAGGAAAATGAAGCCCCATCCTCAATCCGGCGGCGTCAGGCGGAGCGTCCCTTGCGGAGCAGATCGATCAGCACATCCAGCTTGGATGCCATGACCTTGATGTCGCTTTTTCGATGGAGCTCGGTCACGGTGTCGAACAGGATGGGTTTCTGGAATTTCTGGGAGATGAGGAAGATCCACCCGCTGAAGAGCAGGATCAGGCTCCCGAGCGCCCACTCGTACCAGGGCACCTCGACGCGGGGGAAAAAGAGGTAGACGACCGGATGAAACGCCATGACGAACCGGATGAGGAGCGAGGTCAGCCGGCGATCCCACCGGTAGCCGGCGAACCGGCTCATCGACCACGGAAACCGGCCCACCTTGACGGCGCTCTCGCGATCCCGTAAATAGCGCGTGCCCTCGAGGGCATCCTCCATGAACGACTTGACATAGGAGAGCACGCCGGCTGTAAACATGAGGGAGAACAGCGTGTACCGCTCGATGGGCGTGCGGATGCTGCCGAAGGTGTAGATGGACAGCTCGGGCGGATTGGTGATCAGCAGCATCAGCGAGACGAACGCGAGCCCGAACGAAAAGCCGTGATACCGCCGCGCCCGTTTGAGGCTTTCCAGCACGGCCTCTGGATGCGGCCCGAGCATCGAGTCGCCACGCGGGGTGGACGACATCAGCGCGGCCGAGTCGGTGCTGAAGGAATAGATGCCGTTGATACCGGCGAGGACGTCCTTGGCGCCGCGCAACCGGGTGGCGTCGTTGATGATGGCGCCGCTGAGGTCGACTTCGCTCAGGTTCGCGTCGGCCAGGTTCGCGCTGCGCAAGTTCGAGCCGATCAGCCGCGCGCGAAAAAGGATCGCCTTGCTCAGGTCCGCTTCCTCGAGGTTGGCGCGGCTCAGGTTCGCGCGGCTCAGGTTGGCGTTGTGCATGCGGGCCCGGCACAGGTTCGCCCGAAACAGGTTGGCACGGACAAAATTGGCGCGCGTCAGGTCCGCGCTGAAGAGCTGGGCGCCGGTCAGGTTGCACTCGAAGAAGTTGGCCTTGATCAGATCCGTCCAGCGCAAATCGGCCCCCTGGAGATTGGCCTCCAGGAAGTTCACCTCGCGCAGGTTGGCGCCGCTGAGATCGACGCCTTTCAGGTTTAGACCGTGCAAGTCGGGCTGAATCGAACGGTGCTCGTCGCGCCACTGATTCCAGATTTCAACCCCCTGCCTTAAAATCTCAACATGCTCGATATTGGCCATGACGCGAGCTTCATCTACAATAATCTATCCGCGAAGACAGTGCGGGCGCGGCGATGCCAGGGTTCAATGCGGTGACGGTATGTTCGGGGTCGTGCCGGGCTGAGTCGGCGAAAAAGGCAGCGTGGGTAGTGATTTCTGTTTACTATCGTACCGGTTGGCGGCGCTGCGAAGAGTTACCGGTCTTTTCCGGCGCCGGCACGTTTCGCGCAGGCATCGTATCTTGCGCGACCATCCATCAGCGAAGCCATGCTCAGACATCGTCGCAAGCCGAAGCGCCCCGGATTGCCTCCGGGCACCCTCGTCTACACAGGCGCGCCGCGCACCGAGCAGGTGCAGATCTCGGTGATCGATTACGATGCGGAGGCGGTGCGCGAAAAGCCGGACGCGAACACGGCGGATTGTATCCCGGTGGCGTCGCCGGCGACCGTGACCTGGGTCAATGTCAACGGCGTGCACGATGCCACGGTCATCGAGGCCATAGGCCGCATGGCCGGGCTGCATCCGCTGGTCATGGAGGATATCGTAAACACCGGCCAGCGCCCGAAATTCGAGTCGTACGAGACCTATGCGTTTATCGAGCTCTACATGCTGCACGAGCGCAAGGACCAGGCCATCGACATCGAACAGGTGAGCCTGGTGGTGGGGAAGGGGTTCGTCATTTCGTTTCAGGAATACGAGGGGGACGTCTTCACCCCGGTGATCGAACGCATCCGGAACGGGAAGGGCAATATCCGGAAGATGGGGGCCGACTATCTGGCCTACGTCCTGGTGGATACGATCGTCGATCACTACTTCCACGTCGTGGAGCTGGCCGGCGAAAAGATGGACGCCATCGAGTCCCAGCTCCTGCTGGACGCCCACGACGAGGTGCTCTACACCATCAACGACCTCAAACGCGAGGTGCTCCACCTGCGTCGCGCGATCTGGCCGATGCGCGAGGTTGTGGCGGCGATGGACCGCAACGAAGACCGGCTCTTCGACAAAAAGACGCGCATTTACCTCCGCGACGTGTACGACCACGTGGTGCAGGTCATCGAAATGCTCGAGAGCCAGCGCGACGCCCTGGCCAGCCTCACCGAACTCTACCTCTCCACGCAGAGCCAGCGCATGAACGAGGTCATGAAGTTCCTCACGATCATCGGGACGATCTTTATCCCGCTGACGTTCGTCGTCGGCATCTACGGGATGAATTTCGACCACATGCCCGAGCTGCACTGGATGTTCGGGTATCCCGTCGTGATGGGCATTATGGCCGTTATGGCGTTGGGTCTGGTTCTGTATTTCAAGCGGAAAAAATGGCTATGAGACACGCACTGATCCTGTCGTTTTGCCTGCTCGCCGGCGCCGCCACGGCGCAGGATCTCCGTATCGGCGACGATGGCCGGCACATCGTCAACGCCGACGGGTCACCCTTCTTCTGGCTGGGCGATACCGCGTGGGAGCTGTTTCATCGGCTGGACCGCGAGGAGGCGGGCTATTACCTCGAAAATCGGGCGGCCAAAGGGTTTACGGTCATCCAGGCCGTCGTGCTGGCCGAGTTCGACGGGTTGACGGAGCCGAACCGCTATGGCGCGCTGGCGCTGGTCGACCAGGACCCGACGCGGCCGAACGAGGCCTATTTTCAGCATGTGGACGCCGTGGTCGATCGTGCCGCGGCGCTGGGGCTCTACATCGGGATGCTGCCTACCTGGGGCGACAAGTTCAACAGGAAGTGGGGCGTGGGCCCCGAGGTGTTCACGCCGGCCAACGCACGCGCCTACGGCGAATTTCTGGGCCGGCGGTATCGCAACAAACCGGTGATCTGGATCCTCGGGGGGGACCGACCGCCTGAAGAGGAGGACGATTTCGCCATTATCCGGGCGATGGCCGAGGGGCTGGCGGCGGGCGACGAAGGCCGGCACCTGATGACGTACCATCCGTCCGGCGGCTACTCGTCCTCGCGCTTCTTTCAGGAGGACGGCTGGCTGGACATCCACATGTTTCAATCCGGCCACGGCGAGATCGACAACCCCAACTACCGGATGACGTCGGCCGACTACGGCCGGACGCCGGTGCGGCCTGTGCTGGACGGCGAGCCGAACTACGAGGATCACCCGATCAACTGGCGCGCCCAGAACGGGTGGTTCGACGCGTTCGACAGCCGGCGCGCCGGCTACTGGTCGATGCTGGCCGGCGCGATGGGGCACACCTACGGCAATCACAACGTGTGGCAATTCCTGGATGTCGACCGGCACCCGCCCGTGTCCGTCGCCCGCACCATGTGGCGCGAGGCGCTGGATTATCCCGGTGCGTTTCAGGCCGGCTACATGCGGCAGCTGTTCGAGTCGAGACCCTGGCAGCTGCTGCAGCCGGCGACGGGCCAGGTGAAGGATGCGCCCAACACGGGCGGCCGGACCGTCATGGCCGCGGCCGCGTCGGACGGCAGTTTTCTGATCGCCTATACGCCGTTCGGGGATGCATTCGCCGTCTCGCTCGAGTCCATGCAAGCGCCACGCATCCGCCTATGGTGGTTCAACCCCGCGCTCGGCACGGCCATCCCCCTCGGGGAGCGGGCGCGGACGGACGTGCTGCGTCTCGATCCGCCGGCGGACCCGGCCCGAGGGAACGACTGGGTCCTCGTCGTCGACGATGCGCGCCGCGACTTCCCGGAGCCCGGCAAAAAATAGCCGGCGCCTGAACAGGGAAACAGGGCGCGGCAAAAAAACAGCGCTCGGTAGAATATGACGCCGAGGTGGTTGCACGAGCGCTTTCGGGCGCTCAGGCGCGGGGCGCCGTACCCGGGTGGGCGGGGCGGCGCCTCGCGTTTTTTTCAGGCTTCCTGGAGTTCGTCTACGTCTTCTTCCACCTCGTCCGCTTTAGCCGGCACCGCCGGCTGCGGCTTTTCAAGCGCGTCCTGGATGTTGGGGTAGGAGACATTAAACAGCTGCTGGGCCTGCTGCTGGATGGCCATCCGGTCGTCGCGGCCGATCGTGGCCGTGGCGAGGGCGACGCAGGCTTTCCAGAGGGCGACACGGAGGCCCCATTTGGCGATGGAGACGCTGCGCGTCGTCAGTTTGCCGTGCCGGCGGACGGAGACGTTCAGGTACGGGAAGATGCCGGTAGCGCCCTCTTCGTAGCCGACCATCAATCCGGGCACCCCGGTCTTGATCCCCTTGCGGGATTCCTCGATGCTGCGGCCCGCGAGTTTGGGGGACGACTTCAGCTGCTCATCCCGCCAGGCCATGGCGGCCTTGAGGGCCTCATCCTGGCCGCCGTTCTGGCGGTCGGCAAAAAATTTCGAACAGGGATTGGATTTTCGGGTGATACGGACCTGCCATCCGTGCGTCGCTCGAGTGTCGATGCGCGAGATGTTATGTCTGGGGTTTTTCATGTTCAATAAAGCTTTCGATCGATAGCGATCCTGGATCTTTCGCCACGGGAATGCCACGAGGGCATGGCAAGCCCTTGCGTTCTCTCTGAGGGTGGATCGAGAAAATCGACGAAATGCACGGCGATTCGCGAGTTCGAACCGGCCGGCCTAGATAGTACTCTGGATGTGGGTCACTTGCGTAAAAAAAATAACACATTCATCGTGTGTTAAACCTGATCGCACGATGAGAAGTTTGTGAGAACAGGTCAATACATCTCATAACAGGCCAGGCGGCCGTCGAGCGAGCCGTTGACCAGCGGCTTTTTCCAGGACGGGCGGAGCCCCACGAATTTCAGCAACTCGCGGTCACCGACGTAGACGAAGGCCTTCGAGCCCGTGCATTGCTGTTTCAGGAAGTCGCCGAACGCCTTGTAGAAGGGTTGGAGGTTCTCGTCGCGTCCGAGTCGGAGGCCGTAGGGCGGGTTGGTGACGATGTATTTGCCGGCGAGGCCGGGGAGGTTTTCGAAGGGCGTGACGCTGAGCCGAATCCGTTCGCCGTCGGGGAGGGCGCTGAGGTTGGAGCGGGCGATGGCGATGGCGTCGGGGGAGCGATCGCTGCCGGCGATGAGGCCTTCGGGCAGCACGCGGATCTGGCCGTCCATCTCCGCCTTGATCTCCTTCCATCGGCGGGCGTCGAAGTCAGGCAGCCGCTCGAACCCGAACCGGGAGCGGAGGTAGCCGGCCGGCACGCGGCCGTACTGCATGAGGGCTTCGGCGAGGAGGGTGCCCGATCCGCACATGGGGTCGTACAGCGGCATGTCGCCGTCCCAACCGCTATAGCGGATGATGGCGGCGGCGACAGTTTCTTGCATCGGCGCCCGGCCGGCTTCGAGGCGATAGCCCCGGCGGTGCTGGGAGCCGCCGGAGGCGTCGATGCTGATCGTGGCGTGGTTGTTCTCGATGTAGAGGTTGATCCAGAGATCCGGGTCGCGCGTGTCGACGTCGGGCCGGCTGCCGGATCGTTCCCGGAACTGGTCGGCGATGGCGTCCTTGATGCGGAGCGCGGCGTATTTCGAGTGCCGGATCTTGCTGTTGGAGACGTTGGCGAAGACGGCGAAGGTGCCGTCGGACGGGAGAAAATCGCTCCATTCGATGTCCATCGCTGTCCGGTACAGGTAGTCCGGATTGTGGCAGTGGAAGGCGGCGATGGGGGCGAGGACGCGCGTGACGAGGCGGGATCCGTAGACGATGCGGTAGAGGGACGCAGGGTTGGCGTCGAAAAACAGCCCCCGGTAGGAGGTCGAGACCGAACGGGCGCCGAGTTCGGCCAGTTCCACGGCGCCGAGTTCTTCGGTGCCGTGGGCGATCTGGGCGAAAAAGCGTCGGTTTTCCTGGTAGAGATACATGCTGAAGCGGCCGGGCGGGCGGGTTTTGGTGCGTGCCGTTATAACCCTGCGCCGGCGGGATGTTCGGCGGTGGCGCGCGAGGAAAATGCGCCGGCGGCGGACCATGTGGCCGAGGAGTGCGTACCTAGGAGTGCATAACGGCAATTAGTCGTGCGCGGCGAAGTGCATGTGCCGCCCGTATTCCTCAAACCAACGCGCAAAAGCGCCCATAGAATGGCCAAACAGCAACCAATCGTTCAGTTCGGAAAAGTCACCGAGGCCCTCCCGAATACCCAGTTCCGCGTCGAGCTCGAAAACGGACATACCATCCTCGGACTGCTGTCCGGCAAGATGCGCAAGTTCTTCATCAAGATTCTGCCCGGCGACCGCGTCGACGTCGAGATGTCTCCCTACGATCTCACGAAAGGCCGCATCGTCTATCGGCACAAAGGATAAGCATATGTCAGCCCAAGCGGGTTACCCTGAAAAGACCTGGTTCGAGAGCGAGCCAGGTCTTTTTTTGTATCGGTCGATCGTAGTGTGCCGTTCACATCCTTTCATCGGGGGACTACAATGCGACCACCCACTGAAATCCCGGCACGCTGCGGCTACCGAGTCGGGTCGATATAACATGATCAGGTCATGTGTTATACCGGCGCGCTAAGTCCTATCTTTGCGACTCCGTTAAGAACGTATCGGACGCGTCCTGGCGCGCGCTTCATGGGATGCGGGCTACGAGAACCCTGCATGGGGCCATCATCACGCATCGAGCATCCCGCATCTGACCGCGCGGCCGCGGAGCATGCGCCCGGGGACGGTTCATGACGCAGGCTCTGGCATGAGACCGCGCCACTCGACGCTTTAGGCTGCAACACCCTATGATGATTCGGTCAATCGGTTGCCATCCTCCATCGCTCGTCTCCATGACGCTCGTCTGTGCGCTGGGGATGCTGTTATATACCCCGGTATGTGCCCAGCACGCGACGCGGTTCGATCGCATGGGTACGACCGATGGACTGTCCTCGCTGGCCATCACCGCGCTGGAACAGGATGAGCAGGGCTTTCTCTGGGTCGGTACATTCGATGGCTTGAATCGCTACGATGGCCGTTCGTTTACGCACTTTCCCGCTGGAGATGCCTATCTGACCGATAACGCCATCCAGCCTGGCGCGCTGCTGGCTCGCGGGGGTAGTCTATGGATCGGAACACGAAACGGGTTGAATCGACTGGATCTCACGACCGGTGAAGTGGACCACTACCTCGAGATGCCGGGAGACAGTTCGGTGTTTGGCCGGGGCATTATCAACGCGCTGGCTATTACGGAAGATGGCGCCTTGTGGGTAGCCACCTGGCGCGGGCTGTATCGGTTCGACAGACTGACGAATACCTACACCGAGGTCGATACACAACTCGACGACGTGTCGGGTTTTTCTGCGCTCGGGGTGGACGGGCAGGATGGGCTCTACGTCGGGACGCAACGAGGTCTTGCCTATCGGCCGCCAGGCGAGGCTGGTTTCCGCCCGATTCAAACCGGTACGCCGGCCGATTCGCTCATCATCAAATCGCTCCTGGTTGATGAAAAGGGCACGTTATGGATCGGATTGGTGGGCGGGGGCGTCGTGCAATGGCACCCGGAGACCCGGGAGGCATTGGCCGTTCGCGCGGGGCGCCGGATCGTTGGCAATTCCACTGAGGCGAATGTGTACGCCATCGAACAGGATGGCCAGGGCCGGATCTGGGTCGGCATCTGGGGTTATGGCCTCTGTGTGTACGGCGGTGCGCCCGGGAACTGGGATTGTGCGACCGAAGAGGAGACAGATGCTTCCTCATTATCCAGCGACGATGTCACCTCGCTGCTGGTGGACCGATCGGGTCATCTTTTCGTCGGCACCTGGAACGGGCTGAATAAACGCCGCTCGCCCAAAGCTTTTGAGGTGTTATGGCCTCGCGCGACACGGGAGGCCGGCATGCTTTCGCATCCACGGGTCAATGCGATCCACGAAGATCGCAACGGTTATCTATGGGTCGGGTATCTGGGCGGCGGACTGGACCGGCTGGATCGGTCGGCCGGCACGGTACGGCGCTTCGTCAGCGAGCCGGCGGACCCGGGCAGCCTGAGTTTCGACCAGATATGGTCGATTACCGAGGATCGCGACGGCAACATCTGGGTGGCTACCGGGGGAGGCGGGATCAGCCGATATGATCCATCCCGCGATCGGTTCAGCCGGTACGTTCCGGGTCCGGCATCCGGCACGCTGCCGGACGCGCTCATCTACTCCGTTTACGAGGACGTGTCCGGCACCCTGTGGACCGGCACGGTGACGAGTGGCATGGCCCGCTACGATGCGTCGACCGACAGCTTCATACACTACCCGTATGCCGGAGGGGCTACGACGGGGCCGGCGCATTTTTCCGTGTGGCCGATGCTGGAAGATCAGGCCGGCCGATTCTGGGTCGGTACGGTAGGCGGTGGCCTGGAGCGGCTGGATCGTACGCATGGCATCTTCTCGCGCGTCCCGTCGGTTACGGATATGCCGTTGCGCACGTCCCGTATGAAGATCGTGAGCCTCGCCGAAACGCCCGATGGCGCGATATGGGCCGCGACGACCGGAGACGGCTTGATGCGCATCGATCCGGAGACCGATGCGCTGCGTCTGTTTACCGTAGCCGACAGTCTTCCGCACAATACGGTGATGTGCGTGCTCCCGGGAATGGGCAACGACATCTGGGCGTCGACGGCGGACGGCCTTGCCCGCATCGACGGCGATCGCCAGCAGGTGGCGGCCATCTACACCGCGTCGGACGGGTTGCCCACCGCGTCATTTCTGGATGGCGCCTGTCATCGCAGTCGGCGGGGCGAGCTGTTTTTTGGGACCAACGAAGGGCTCGTCGCGTTTTTGCCGGACTCGATTCGAAATAACCCGACCCCGCCGCTGATGGCGTTGACGGGGTTCGATCTGTTCGGACAGCCCTATCCGCTGCCCCGATCGATAGCCTACACGTCTTCGGTCAGGCTCGATCACGATCAGAACGAGTTCACGGTTCATTTCGCTGCGCTCGAATTCGACACGCCGGCGGACAATCGCTACGCATATCGCCTCGACGGCGTGGATGCTCACTGGGTATATAGCTCCAATCCGGTGGCACGCTACCCGAATCTGTCGCCGGGGGAGTACACGTTTCGCGTGATCGGCGCGAACAACGATGGGGTGTGGAGTGAGCACGAGGCCCGGTTGGCGGTAGTGATCGTCCCCGCCTGGTATCAACGCTGGTGGGTCCAGGTTCTGCTCTTATTGGGGGCGGGTCTGGGCGTCGGCCTGTTCTTTGCCTATCGCGCGAGCATGAAACTCCGGCTCGAGCAGACCGAGCGCCGCGCTCAGGCGGAGCGGGAGACGGCGCGTCGAAACATGGTCCGTGAACTCCATGACGACATCGGGAGCGATCTGAACGGGCTTGTGTTTTCGCTTGAGCGCCTCGGCCGTTCGGACCGCTTCAGCGTGGAAGATCGCCGCGTCCTGCTTGAACTATGGGGCCGGGCGCGCGACATGTTCGATTACGTGCGCGACGTCACGTGGGTGGTGGAATCCAACAACGATACCCTTCCCGGTCTGATCGACCGGCTGCATCAGGTCGTTTTTGTGTTTTTCCCGAGCGGGAAAGCCGCTTTTCACGCGCCGGACACGGTACCTCCAATCGCCCTGGAGATGGAGAAGCGGCAGCATATCTACATGATCGCCAAG
The DNA here is from genome assembly GCA_041391505.1 of Rhodothermales bacterium. Classification (NCBI taxonomy): domain Bacteria; kingdom Pseudomonadati; phylum Rhodothermota; class Rhodothermia; order Rhodothermales; species Rhodothermales bacterium. The sequence continues at coordinate 21,564 of JAWKNW010000028.1, read as the reverse complement.
GAGGCGATGCACAACGCCATGAAACACGCCGACGCGGGCCGGGTGGATGTGGCTGTGGCGTACGAAGCCGGCGTGCTCACCGTGACCGTCGCCGACGACGGATCCGGTTTTGACACCGACGTACAACGGGCCGGCTACGGGATGGGGCACATGGACGACCGCACCCGGGCGATCGGGGGCACGTTGAAAGTCGAGAGCGCTCCGGGCGCCGGCACACGCATCGAACTTTCCGTCAGCATCACGTAAATGCGCCATGTGCGGGGGGTGTGCATGATCGTACTATGTACTGTTGACCGAATACGAAAATACCTGTGCAAACCGAGATGCCGCGTTCATCGATCAGCGTGTGGATTGTAGAAGACAGCGACGAGCAGCGTAACAACCTGATCGCGCTCCTCGAGGAAGTGAACGACATGCATTGCGGGGGCGCCTACGCCACCTGCGAGGCGTTGCTCGAAGCCCTGATCGAGTCCCCGTTGGTCGAAGAGCCGGATGTCTTCGTACTCGACGTCGAGATCCTCTCTGGTCGGAAACCGATGATGAGCGGGATCGAGGGGGCTCGCGTGCTCAGACAGATGCAGCCCGAGTCGGCCATCATCATGCTTACCGTGCGGGACGAGGCAGAAGTCATCTACGCGGCGCTCGGAGCCGGCGCCTGCGGGTATCTGGTGAAACCGCTCGTGACCGACGAGGTGGTCAACGGCATCCGCGAGGCGCACCGCGGCGGCATGTGCATGTCGCCCCCGGTGGCGCGGAAAGTGGGACTCTTCTTTCAGCGGCAAAAGCAGCAGGCCGAGGAGTACGAATTGAGCGAGCGTGAGCGCGAGATCCTGCGGCTTATGGAGCGCGGGTTTCGTCAGCTGGAGATGGCGGCGGAGTTGCATCTGAGCCGGCACACCGTGGATTCGCACCTGCGCAATATCTACCAGAAGCTCCATGTGAACTCGGCCGCCGAGGCGGTGGGCAAGGCGATCCGGAAAGGCGAGATATGAAGCGCTGAAACGATAGCTCAGACAGGCCAACTCGTTACCAATCAGACTATATGTGCCCGATCTGGTTGGATCAGAGCGAATCGTTGATGTCGAGTATGCCCGGCGAATATCGTCTTGTCGTACATGTCGGGGGGCATCAGGTTTTGATCGGTACGCTGTGCCTTATGCAGGACAACGCGAGGTTCTGATCGCTGGAGGCCGCCGCCGACGTGCGTTGGTGGGGTGTATGGAGGCATTGGGCGAGCCAGCGCCGTTTGTGATGGGACGATTGCAGCACTCGCGGTTATCAGAAAGCTCCTCCTGAGCTCGGAACTGGAGGTTCGCACGTGAATCGCCGGCCTATAGGTTGTCGAACAAATCTATCCAAAACGTACCGTCCTCGCGCAGTAGGCCAAATTCCAGGCGTGCCGGTCGATTGGAGGCGTCATCATACAGGGGACGATGAAAACAGAATGTGCCGGCGCGCCGGCTGCATGCCCGTTCCATGGACCTGAATCGTTTTCCCTGGTCGGACCAGCCACGATTCAGGCTTCTTAGATGTAAAAAGACATTGAGCTCGACCAGATCGACCGCTCCTCCGATTGAGTGAGCGATGAAATGCCCTTTGTCCCATTCTTTGCCGAAGTACGTCTCGGTGGCGCCCACCCAGCCGCGCAGGCGATAGTCGTCGCGTGCGCCCTCGTTTGGATTTGAGACGCCATACGCCGCCACCATGCGGGGCTCGATAGGATGCTCGTTGTCGGCCTTAAAATCTTCCGAGAACATCGGAAAACAGTCGAATAGATAATGGAAGCTGCCGTAGGATACCGTGTGTAAATCCGTCGGATGGTCTGTAGTGGCCCGGTAGGCTGCAGCCCAGTAGCCTGATAATCGGGTCATTAGATAATTAACCTGGGCATCAGGTGGCAGCGAAGCGATTTCGGCCTGCACCTGGGCGTATTCGGAAGGCTTCGATTCGGGCATGAGGGGTTGGGGTGGCTAGCCATGGAGGGACGAAGCGATATGCGCGAGAAAGCATTGACGAAAAATAAATACTGGCGTGCCCATGATGCGCGATTACGTTGTTCAAGGTGCGCATAGGGCTCGGTCAGTCATTCGCCCCATGTTAAGTACGGAAAGAGAGTCGGTTCTAACTTGCAGGACGCGGAACGGCTGCCAACTGCTGTCATCATACTCTTCGGATCGAGGCGGTTGGACTGTATTCGGTGCGGGCGCGACGAATAATAGCCGCATAGGGGTGGGCAATCTCATGGTTTGAGACTGTCTCTTGATGTGCGAGAGCGTCACGCATAGCTTTGAGTTTTCCCACCGTTTCAATCAATTCGCTTTCCACGCCAGATGCTGATCTAAGAAAATCAAGCATATTCGACAGCTCCAGTTCGTCGGGACGCGTGATTTCTTGGGTGAAACCATTTCGTGACCGAGAAGTGGGCAATGGAATCGAGTGTGACAGCAGATCAATCAGTTGCAGACGACGCTGTTCAATGAAGGGAAAAAGTACGCCTACCTGTGCCTCCCATTGACGTCGCCTGAATTCGCCCATTACACCTCTGGCTACATGGATACCGATGTGCAATCGTTCTTCGCCATTGTAGAATCCTTTTTGCCCGTTTTGCCAGTCTGGCGTCGTATGGGCATCCCAGCCTCGTCGTTGGTTTAAATGTCGAAGTATGGTGGATGGATCTTTAAAAAATCGTCGAGATCACCCATGATCGTTTTCGCGAGATCAGGGTCCCACATGGCGACTGAGGCACATAAGGCTATATTTAATTGATCCTGGATGTCATACGGTCCTTTCTTCGGATAAAGATGGGTGGCATGCAAAAGTGCATCGACGGAGGAAATTACATTTCGCCACTTTCTGACGACGATGCCCGATGCTTCAGATGGTAGCTTGCGAGCCGCTTCACCCTGGAGAATAATCACAAACTGGGCAGCACTACGTACGCCCTGACTTTCTCGCACTAAACTGTACTCCTCGACAAAATCTACCCAGTTAAGCCAATCCGAAGGGTCTGTGAGATGCAGCCAAAAGATGTGATTCCGATGGGTACGGCTTGTGGCCAGCTTTTCGGCTATATGTTTTGGCGCAACATCATTCCCACTCAGGTATTGAGATTGAATGTGGCGTTGAGGAGCGTCGATCGGCCTGGCTTCCACGTGTTCCCAGGCCCAATCCAGTCCTAGCGGCGCGCGACAAGCGAACTCAATACCAGGTGGAAGATGATCTGGAAGTGCGAGTACGGTATTATTACCTCGTCGGATTTGGGACACAACTTCCTCAATGAATGTCGCCGGCGAGGGCAATGACCACCAGAGTTTATTCATGGCCGCAAAAGCTCCTGCAGAGGGGGTGTGAGGCAAATGCGTCCCTCTTTGCGCACCGTCAAGGAAAGTGAGCCGGCCCATCGCAAGACGTCCCGAATCAACGGTTCCTGATATTCCTCATGGAGCAAGTCAAGGAGGTCGTCCTTAAAAATGCCATCCAGGCCATCCCAAGCTGCAATCGCTGCAAGGATATTGCGCTGATATTCATCGGTCAATCCGAACGCACGTAAGAATTCCGACTTGTTATCTTGGAGTAGCCGAGTAAACTGCGCGAGTACTGGTGGCCACGACATGGTACCCGTTTGCACGATCCCACGGAGATGATCGAGCAGGAACGGCCAATTGGCTGTTGCATGGCTGATGTGTTTGGCCATGGCTTCGTCAACAGAAGGTTCCATCTGATCAAGCCAGAGGTAAAGCGCATTTGCATGCCAGGGCGTGAGGGTAATGATCTGTACTTGAAGTGTTTCTATCTGGGGAAGGCGCTTTTCGTGCTCCCGCGTGAAACGCATGGCCGTATCGGCGTCACCAAGAAAAACAACGCGAACAAATGCCCTGGAAGAGCTTAGTGATGCGATACGTCCCTCTGCCATCTCGATCCAATGAGATGACCATGGGATCGATTCTGGCACAACGAGCAAGGTGACGCCGGCTTTTCTATGTGAACTTGTATTTTCTTCCAGCCAGTTTACGAACGCTGTGGTTTCGGTGCCGGCCGTGAACACACGCACATCTGCGTCCATCGCACGACTTTGAAGATAGTCGGCCACCCGATGGATCGATGAGGCGATCGTCCCAAAGATGAGCGTGATGCCGTTCTCCGGCATCACGAGGTTGTTGCTCTGCTGCGCCGTCAACGGTGCCAGGAGACCATCATCGCAAGGACTCCGGAACGTGATCGGGTCATTCGTTGGACGTGGTCGTCGCTCTTTCAACAACGCTTGTTCGATTTCCTCCCTCGTTCCTAGCAAGGTCAAAACGTTTGGGCTGCGTAGTGTGTATCTTTGCACACGGTTCTCACCTTTTACGGCGATTCGACGGAGAACCCCGAGTCCGACCATCTCTTCAACCAGGGTACGGACGTCTTCTTCATCTGCACTGCCTCGGAAACCCAACTCCCACCACCCAATACATGCATCCTTGATCCAATCGACGGCGAAGCCAGTTACGTCATCTCCATTCTTGTCACCTTCCAGTATGGCGAGTGCAATACTGTTCGCGATGATAGCATACCGCTCATCCAATTCTATCGTAAGCTCGAACTTCTTTCGGATCCGCATGAACAGATCATGCTGCTCATATGAATGCCGTATTTGTTGGGACGTGATCAAGTAGGGAGGAGTCAGTCTGGGATCGAAACGGACATGGGTCGATTCTCCAAGGTCCTTCAATAGTTGCTGACAGTAGAGCTGAATCAGACTGGGGTAATAATTGGTTTGGGAGAGAATAAGCGATACGAGATCCGGTGACTCGAAACGATAGCCGAGCGCCTTGAGAGGTTGCTCCACGAGCGCGGCCGCAGCTTTTTTCTCCGTTTCGACAAGCAGGGGACCGATGCAAATGGGTTCCTGCAAGTGGTGCAGAGGCTGATTGGGGTCGCGAGAGCTACGGTATACATTGTGAAGGCCTGCGAACACCACTTTGAAGCGACGCTCGGTACTCTCCATCAAACCTTTTAGCTGTTGGGTTTGAGCGTAGTGTTGCTGGCTATCAAATTCGAAGAAACGATCCGCTTCATCGAGCAGGATCAGGATGCGCCGTTCGGTGTCTTCGCTCAACCATGTGCTGATGAGATCATTGAGTTTGTCCGGACGTACGCTGACAGGTACGGTATCCTCAAGAACACCCTCGTCGATCAAGGATTCTGTAATCAGGCGCCATACATAACTCGGTTTTTGTGTTATGCCTACCAGATTTGCGTTCAGATCGATGTAACAGGCGTGTCGTTTAGGATGCTGGTTAAACTGACTTGCAGCATAATGGAGCAGGGCTGTTTTGCCAAGCTGTCGACCTCCGTAAATCAGGCTTGTATCCTTTGGATTGAAGATGCGTTCGAGTTCACGCTCACGCCCATAGAACATCTCGGTCGCTACGTGGCTGGACTGAGCGTTGTACGGTTCACTGACGGTAAATGGAAGTCCGCACTCGAATAGCGTTCTCATGCGAATGCCCCTTGGATGTGACATCACATAGAGGAAAAGAATGTCGTCAATAACTATGGCCTTGCTTCCCTTTTGGTGGCGTCTCTGACGACACAGGTGTGCGAGCCTCCGCCGGGCCAAAACCGAGAGGGTCCCAAAGTAGAAGACGAGGAGGGCGTGTCCGTAGTCAATGTTTGCGAGATGATCGAGCAACTCTTCTTCATCGGGCGAATCCCACACGCATAACACGCGATACCGCCCTTGAAAATCAGACCCAAACGCCGGAATGAGAACACGGGAAGGGTGCGGGACGTCTGCTTCAAACGTGATGTACGTCCGCTGTTGATCACAGACTGTTTCCAGTTGTCTGATGCTGAAGCCTAGTTCAGTGAGGATACGAATAGCGTCAGGGTCCGAATCGACACGACGTTGCTTCAGGTCAAACCATGCCTCGATGCTGTCTGCCAGTGTATCTCTTTGGGCTTCCGCCTGTGCACCAAATTCCAGGTGTGCGATACGCGCAGTCTGGCCGTCCGGCGTTTTGCCTTTACGGATCCTTTCGATGAAATGAGCCCAGATGGGGCGCTCTCGATCTAGGCAGTCGTAAATCAAATCGACCTGCTCCGGGAAAAAGCTATCAAACGCCGTTTGGTAATTTGAATCCGGTAGAGCCTCTCCTTGGGACAGCCGTTCGATATAATCGTTTGCGGTGTGGAGGTCGCCAAGGGTCAGGATGTCCTCCATGCGACGCCTGGTCGTTTCATCCAGTGTGGATTCCAACTCGTTCAGTCGTAGTCGAAACCGCGTTGATAGCCCGGTTGTTGTAAGCCCGAATGGTCTCTTCCGCCGCGTTCAGATCGGAATGGTGCTGGTCAAAACGCAGTAGCGCAGGGCTGGAGCGTTGGATATCGGACACGAGACTGCGGAGTCGGTCACGTTCTTCAGCCGGAATTACGCCGTATGCAAATGAGCGCTCTAGCTTTAAATGGGTGTCTTTTGCACGTTCTAGCAATTGCCGTCGAGACATGCTAAGTGCCTGCTCGCGTTCACTCTCAAAGCGGGCGGCCATCTCGATCTTGCCGGACAATCGAGCGAAATCAATCAAATGTTGACTGCTGTTATGATCTTCCTTCTTTACAAAATTTTGGAAGGCATCCTCCCAACTCGGGAGGCCTAGCCGGGCAGCGTCCAATAGTTTTCGAATGATCTCTTTGACATTGAGAAGCTGGCCAGGTTGACTGCATCTGGGCCGGCCATCGCTGTCGAGCGCAATATCCAGGCGTGTGATCGGGCCAAAGAAGTGGGCGATGACCGAGTCTGTTGGAATGTCTATGCTCCCGAATAATCGCGCATTCATGACACCCAAGGCATCTGCCAGTAAGGTGCCTGCTATCGCTGCCACACTGTTTGGTTGGGCTTGAACGAGTTCTTTGAGCTCCTCTATTGCCAGTGGCAAATATTCGGTTAACGAGGCGCGTAACTCATCCAGACGTTCGTCTTCTCTGGCAGTAGAAGTTGATTGGGACCCGAGCCATGCAAGCCACTCTTCACCTAATTCGGCAGCCTCACGCGCTTTGGCAATTAATTGTTGACGTGCCTGACCTATGATTTCCTGAGTCGGCTTGACGAGTGCGTCGATCTCGCGAGCTACTTCCTTTGGTGCGCCAAACGTGTAGACCAGTGCACTAATGTCCTCCGCTTCCGTCTGTCTGTTCTGGATAATCGCATCGATCAGTCGCGTGATAGGACCGTCGCTCCGCAGCCAGGACTTCCAGATTCTGGTTGCTCCCTGATATTTGATGGTCAGCTCCAAAGCGTGTCGTTTCCACTCACTGGCTCTTACGACGAGTGGATCGCAATCGCGAATACGATAGATATCTGTCGCAAGGCGGGAAGGGTCGAGCGGCAGCCTGAATGAACTGTATTTCTTGAGTTCATGCAGGCAATTGTTTAGCGCCTCCATACCACCAGGCGCTTCGACATGCGAGAGATAAGAAGGGGCATTTGTCAGATTTGGAGCGAACAAGGCCGGTGCGATGGTCGCCGTAGCCAGGAGAAGATTGAATTCGGTGGCCCGGTGTCTTTCATCTCCGGCATCGAAGTGAGACAGATCCTCCTGTACCATGTTTTTGAAATCATCGCTCAGATCGACGAAAGGCCCAAAGGTTGCTGCACGAATGAGCCACGCCGGCGGATATTCAGCATCGACACCCTCCGTTTCGAAAGCCATGCTGGCATAATAAGCAAGACCGGGGAAGTCGCTTGCGAGTAGGCGCCAGGGAAGTGTGCCCAGATTGCGTCCAAACGAATGGGGAGAATCAGGGTGTGATGGGGCTGCTTCGTTGTTGTACGTAGTTTGCGGAGTGCCGCCCTCTGGCGGCAAGTCGCTGTGCTCTTTAAGGGATTCGGTGGGGACTTGCGAGATTATGCTCTCGCTGGGGTGCGAGGAGTTTTCGGCCGCATTTGTGGCAGTTTCTTGCTGATGTTCGTCAACCAGATCGTTCGTTTCTTCTTCGATGCGTTCCGTTTTCTCGTCGGCTATCGACTGCGATTCATCCTCAATCGTGGTCTCATTATCATGAAGAGAATCCTTCACCGCTGAGGCGGGTGGATCTGACGTTCCGATCCTGGATGCCGTGGCGTCAGTCTCGTCTAGCGTCCCGTGGTCGCTCTCTTCATTTGTCTCTCCGGTTGGCGGCATTCCAATGTCAGGTGCTTCTGGCCTGTCGTCATGTGCCGTGGTTTCATCTGATGTTTCATGTGTATCCTGTCCGTTTTGCGACCCGGTGTCGATCCAGCCGCGATCGATATCCCGCAGTAGCCATCTCCCGAAATGCTCCTCGATTTGCCGCCGGCACGCGTCATAGTCGTCGTCTGAAAGGCCGGGCCGATGTCGCGCGTATTTCCCCAGCATCTCTATTGGGCCAGCCGCTTTCATGACCTCAGCTTCGGCGAAGTCGACTTCCTCGGTCAGTTTGCCTTCGAGTTGGGCGATTGCCTGAACGACGGATGACAGTTTGGCTTGTTCTCTACGATGCCTGAGTGGCTGGACTTCCTGGATAACGCGTCGCACGTCGGCGATCAGTCGGTGCTTCTTCTCCTGGGCCTGAATCGCCTGTATGATGCGATCGAGATAGGCGTCGGCTAGGGTTAGCGAGCCGTCGTACGGCAGGGGCTCCAGTCCTACTCGGTACCCCGCTTCGGATAGAACAGCGAGGGTCTTTTCCCGGACCGAGCCCAACTCCCTGATCTCCAATTCTGGAGGAATGGAGGGAAGTAACCCTTGTCGAAAGACGTCCGCTGCCTGTTGATAGACATGGGCGGCCTGTGAAAAACGGTCGTGTAAAGCGATGAGCTGCGTGCGCAAACCTTCGAGTGCGGAGGTATCCATAGACACTAATCGTCTACTGCTCTGGCGGCTTGCACGCTGCGCGTCAGGGCATGTTTAGTGGTTGACCAGAATGGTCCGGCGAAAACGTAATTGAAGAGGGGCGGGGGGGATGAGGTGTTATCTTGATATCGTTTCGGAACAGGCCGGGTGCGAATTATTCGATCTCCGATTCGGGCATCAATATCCGAAATCGAAACGGATTTGGGATTATCATGCCAGTATAGACTCCTCGTCAAACTCGGTCTGTGGTTCATAGTCATCGTGTAATTCTCGATCGACACAGAAATCCTTAAACCGATTCCAGGAGACCCCATCCCAGAAGATGAGCCGGTTGCGGTCGAATGTGTTCAGAATCGGTTTATATATATCCCGCGTTTCCGGACACAGTGCGACAATCAGGATGCCTGAAGTACGTGTCAGAATCGTATAGACGAATTCTTCGGCCTCTTCATCGTTGAGGACTTGAACGCGTGTCGACCAGACCACGCAGGTGCATTCCAGGCCTTTAAAACGTAGCACAGAATCAGCGCCAACGTTAATATCCAGCATGCGATTTAACGCCGTGCTGAAATAATTGTCTGTTTCCATCACCTTGACCCGATCGATACCATACACACGGTACCGCTCGATCGCCGCGCAGGTTTTATTCGCCAGTTCATCTACCGTGGGAGCCCAGATGATGATCGGCCGGGCACCTGGTGGCGATCCTTTGTAGGGGTTCAGCATGCGGACATCATGGGAGTCGCCGCAGAGTTTGCGTTTGTCGTATATTCGGCCAGATAGCTCCAGCAAGGCCTCGCTAATTCGAAAAGGTAGCCGGTACGAACCCTTGAGCTCTTTGCGTTCGATGTTGCGCTGGTGGGAGTCTGGCAGGCGCGGAAAACTGGCTGAGCGTCCGAGATGTAAGGCCTGCGCCAGATCGCCGGCTACAACCAGGTGGTTCGGGTCGGTGAGGAGTCGGTAGAAGATCTGGAAATCGGAAGCCGTACAATCCTGGAATTCGTCCACAAAGATGTGGGTGAAGAGATCGTTGTGATCCCCATTCTCGAGCTGCTCACGGAATAACATCCGCTTGTTGATAAAGGGCGTCCGCCCTGCCGTAGTCACACACTGATGCAACCGACTGATGCATCGCCAGGCCAGCCGTCTCGGACCCTGATTGCGGACCAGTGTCGGCCGGCCGGGACGGGCTCCATCGAGGTACGCCGCCTCGTCGCGCAGCCACTGACCGTAGAACACACGGTCGTACTCGTCTCGGACAAAGTCGACGTTCAGGATCCGTTCCGGGTTTTCTATGCGGAGCCCTTCGTGTTCGATTTCAGTCCATATCTCTTCGATGATTCCCTCGATAATGTGCGTACGCACCGATTCATTCATTACCGACCCATTTAGCCTCCCAATACGCGTAGGGAGAATATCGAAGTGCATCAGGACGATGTTCGCCTGGGTGCTGTCGCGAAAGTAGAATTCGTATTCGGTGTAGTCAAAGCCATTTTTACCTGGGGTAGAGCAAAATTCCGGATCGAGGATGCTTTTTAGCCAGGCATGGAGTGCCTTGATCAGCTCTTTGTTGAACGTGGTGACAAGGATGCGAAATGACGGGGCGTAGTTTGCCGACTCAACCAGATTTTTGATCCGCTCGGTAATGACGACACTTTTACCGCAGCCGGCTGGGCCGAATATAAAGGCCGGACGCTCTTTGTGAACGGCTGCCTCGATCTGATCCGTGGCAAGCGCGATGTCGCGTCGCACAATCATCGGGGGATTAAACAGATCGATGCCGGCGACGCGCTTGTCGGGATTTGCGGCCCGGTCGAATGAAAGACCGGACTGTTGCCGCATAAGCGCCGTACCAAAAAAGCCCATTTCCGACCACTGCACTGGCTTATTGACGCGTAGCTTTTCGTCTAGTTTGGCCCTTACGGCCGTCAATAGTTCTGCTTCGCCATGAAAGAGTTGCTCATCGAGAATGTCGATGGGTTCGTAGCCTGATCGGGTAAACTGCTGGGTTACATGAAGGACCGCCCGCTGTTTGTTCAGCTGGTTTGAACTTGCGAGGAAGACCTGCTCGGGGTGATACGCGTCGATCAGTCCGACAAAGTCTTTCACGAGCTGGTCCTGTTTGTCGGAGTGATCGAACAGGTAGCTGGCTGATATCCAGACGGGATTGTATTCCTTGCGCCGGTTTACCCACGAATTGAGCTCATACTCATTCAGAATGTTCTTGCAGACGGGATATCGATCGGTGAAGTGGCTCCACAAGCGGCGCTGGTATTCCACCATGAAAGGGCTTGTGTCGATACTCACGATCCTCAGATCGGGTAACGGTTGTTTATGCACGGCCATTGCAGCATATACCAGACCGCATGCCCATTGCATGGCGCCCAGGCCTGAGCCGAGGTCATACAGGTCTACGCTTCGGCCACCTGACGCAGATAATGCCTCGGCGATCAGGCAGAGACTATGTATTAATCCGGCGCGGCTGATACCAGAGGCTATAGACAAACCCCACAGCCGGCGTGTCGTAACAGAGGTCTTTGCCGTGTGCCAGATTGTAGGACTCGATGCGCGACCGTTGTAGATGGAAGGCGTAATTGGGAGCGCCTTGATGTTCCTGGTGAAATTGCTGGGCGGTATCTACGATGATCTGTTCTAGGATGTGCTGTTGGTCACTAATCCAATCCCATAGCGAAGCGTTCATACGGGCTTAAATCCTTCTTTGCCCTCGCCGAGATCCGGTATGTACTGTTTCAGGATGCTGAGCACTTCGAGATAACGCTCGTGATTCCAGTTCATCCGTCGCGTAATATCAATCGCCTGATTTCGCGTGCCGGCTACAAAGCGGCCGCGCGTGGCGTGGAAGGGCTGCACGACGAATTTCTGGATGCCTGTCTCTAACAAGTTCTGCGCGAACGCATGCGGATCTGAAATCGGCAATAGCGGGGTGAGCGTGATGCAGCCATTCAATCCTGCACGCTGAATGGTTTGAATGGCCTTTAACCGAACTGTATTAGAGGGACAATGAGGTTCGAAGATTTGTCGAACCTCTTCGCTGTCTGTCGTCACAGTCATGTTAATCTGCGAAGCCGGCAGCCGGGCGATGAGGTCGATGTCCCGCGTCACGAGCGGGCTGCGGGTCTGGATGACGAGTCGAGGGGCATGATGCGCCACCAGCCACTCGAGGAGCGAACGGGTCAGTCCCAGCTTCTTCTCTACGGGCTGATAGGGATCTGTTACGCTGCTCATGTAGATGGTCTTACCATCGAGCGAGCCGTGTGGCTCTTTCGACAGGAGACGCAGGGCGTTTTCCTTACCGTAACCCAGTTGCCCCAGCCATCCTGTTTCTCCTTGTTTCGGACGAAGAACGCTGCATAGCAGTACGCAGCCGAATGTGCAGCCGGAGTAGGGGTTCAGGGTGTAGTCGTAGGCGCCTACGAACCCGGAGGCCGGCGTGAGGATGGATTTGACGTCCCGGTAGGCTACGGTGCTTTTGCCGATGCTGTCGAATCTTGATGAAGGTTCGGGCTCTTCGAACAGTTCACCTTGCATATGTCTTCAATAGGCGCTGTGGCCGGTATCTGGGAAATGCCGCAATCTAAGTTCAAGCCGACTTGCCAAATACATACTACATAACTGATAGGGGTGGTGTATCGGCTATAGTGCGTAGGCGTTGCAACAAACGTGTTCAAACGACGCATCCCTGTCCCCGCAGCTTCTTCAAGCCAGATTATGCGTTCGTCCCGAATGCCGACTGAGCTATAGGTGTCGATCACAGCGCAAAACAGTCGTTCGTACTTAGCGGGATCTAAGAGCAGAAGCTTTTTGACATCTTTGAGATACATGTCTCGCCGATCAGCCAATTTTGAACTCGATTGCGATCGATTTTGCGTTTCTACCTCAATTATCAGGTCGGTCGGGCCACCACTTCCGGCATCTTCTTCGCGATGCCAGGTTATTGCGTTGTCGCCGAAAAGGGTGTGTGTCTTTGCCGTAGTATTTCGTTGCCCACTTCGAAGGCAAAGGCTGATTCGGGCATGAAGAAGATGCCTTTGTCGACAAGTGCTTCAAGGGCTTCATCTTCCCTTTGGACAACGCTCTCGATGAGATTGGCGATGGCAGAGAGTGGATTCGGAATGACCATATGGTGCCAAAAGGATTGCATCCGCCCGTCAAGCAGGGATGTGTTGCTCATTATGATGTTCGTCCCATGGCACATCGGGCTACTGAATTAACCGCGACAGATATGTGGGGTGTAGGTGATTGCAGGACTTTTTGCAGAGCATGTCGGGGAGTCCCAGCGCGGGAGGCAAGCAAGCATTCCGGAAGTGACCATAGTGGTACGAGAATCTTTTAGTGGTGTGTTAGCTAATTCTGGGTCAATCGAGGTTTATGCTATGAAGGATCGAATATGGAGCTTTTGTCTCCTCCTACTAGTGGCTTGCGTTGTACCCGCCAGAGCTCAGAGCGCGACGATTGATGTTGTTTACCTTGTCAACGGGAGCATCATTCGCGGTACGATCGTCGAATTGATCCCAAACAAGTCGCTGAGGATCCGCACGAGCGATGGTAGTGAGTTCGTCTATGAGATGCGTGACGTTACGAAGATAGAGAAACTCTCCGTTTCTCCAGGCACTTCCTACGCCGCCGGCAATACGTACAGGCATAATCCCTACACGATCCACAAGCGCATTGGAGCGCTCGGTTTGGCTTCGGTGTTGAGCGCAACGCTAGTCGGGTCTCTGGCAATGGGCGATGAGTATTTTGCCACGACAGTGCGACCCATTGTTGGGCCGTGGGTAACAATGGTGCGTATCGAAAACACCCCATTCGGAGGCTTCCTGCCCGGAGGCAAACCACTTCTTATCACCTCCGGTATCCTGCAGGCTAGTTTCTTGACCTATTTCGTATCATCCTGGGTCAAAGAAGACACCTATAACCGGCGGCTGGCCGTTGTGCCCGCGCCCAATATGCAGGGGGTTTTACTCACGTATCGGTTCTGAAGACGTCTCTTCCAGTCTCACTGCACCCCCAACGCCTTAAACACCGCGTCACTCGCACTCGCGTAAAAGCTCGTCTGAAACATCGCGAACAGCTCCCCGGGGATCGTCGGGATGTCGGTCACGCTGGACATCGGGAGCAGCAGCCGCTTCGCGCCGGCATCCGCCGCCACCTGCAGCGACTCCGCCTGGTTCTTCACCGGGATGATGTTCCCGCCCAGATTCATCGACCCCGAGCACCACCAGTTGCCGCTCGAGCGGCTTGCCGACCAGTGCCGAACACAACGCAACGAAGGCGCTCATCGTGAGCAGGGACGACGGACCGGTGTTGTGTGCTTCAACGACGTGCAAATGGTAGTCGTGGTCGCCCACTTTGAGCGATGCGTGGACCTGGCCGGCATTATGCTTTAAAGGGGCTGTATAAGCTCACAGGCAGTTTTTTGACCGTTCAGACACAATCAGAAAATTTGAGCTCCACCCACATACCCCAAAAACAAAAAAGCCGCACGTCGTTGGTGGACAACAACCTGCGGCTTTTAAAGGTGGTCAGGGAGGGAATTGAACCCCCGACACATGGATTTTCAGTCCATTGCTCTACCAACTGAGCTACCTGACCTTTGAAGCGGACCGAATATACGCGCGTCCCTGTGCGGGGTTCAACCTGTACGCGCTTTTTTCATATGCCGGCTGCAACCTCCCTGATCCAATGACGCGCAGCGTCATCGGATCAGCCCCTCCTCGGAGGAGTGGCCTGGCTGAATGCCCGACAGTTGCGACACAGATACAACATCTCTTTACCCTTTTTCCTCCTCACTCATAACGCTGACTTCCGCTACTTCCCGCTCCACCGCAGCTTCGACCGCAGCGTCTGGAAATAGTCCTGCTCGGGCATCTTGATCAGCTTGACGGAGTGCTGGGCCTGGCGGATGGTGATGTGCACGCTGTCGTCCTCGATGATCTTGCTGCGGCCGTCAGCGGCGAAGACGTAGGGCTGGCTCGGCACGCGGATGTCGATCGTGGCACTCGCCGGCAGCACGATCGGCCGCACCGTCAACGTATGGGGCGCCAGTGGGGTGAGCACCACGACGCCGCTGCCGGGGGAGAGGATCGGGCCGCCGACCGACAGGGAGTAGGCCGTCGACCCCGTCGGAGTGCTGATGATGAGGCCGTCGGCCCAGTAGGTGGTGAGGGGTGCGCTGTCGACCTTGACTTCGACGGAGATCAGCTGGGTCGTCTGGCTGTGCTCGATGACGATGTCGTTCAGCGCCCAGTGTGTGTCCTTGCCGGCGACGCCGTCCAGCCGGGCCTCCAGGACCATGCGCGACTCGATCCGGTACTCGCCGCGCTCCAGCCGGCGGATCGTCTCCTGCAGCTGCGCCACCTCGGTATCGGCCAGAAACCCGAGCCGGCCCATGTTCACCCCCAGGATCGGGGTCTGCCGCGCGCCGATCTGGAACGCCGTGTTCAGCAGCGTCCCGTCGCCCCCGAACGAGAGGATGACGTCGGAAGCATTCGGCAGGTTGGCGCTTTCGGCGAGCTGCTCGGTTTCCGGATACAGGCCGCGCTCGCGAAGGCCCTGGGCCACGGGGGCGTCGAGCACAAAACGGATGGACTCGGTCCTGAACCCCGCGATGAGTTCGACCAGCGCCGGCCACAACTCGGTTTTCTTTATGTTTCCGGTGATCCCGTAGATCATTTCGTCGTACCTTGGAGCCTTGCCGGCACTCAACCTCGCCATAGGGGTAACGTTCCATCGGGGCCTCGCACGTAAAGATTGCCCACGGAAGGGTGGCGCACGACACGCTGGCGCCCCAACGATCCTCCTCGAGCCCCTCGGGATGACTTTATGAAGCACATCGTCCTCATCGGAAACGGCATCGCCGGCATCACCGCGGCGCGGTATATCCGAAAATGGAGCGACTACAAGATTACGGTGATCTCCGCGGAAACGGATCACTTCTTCTCGCGGACGGCCCTCATGTACATCTACATGGGCCACATGCGCTACGAGGACACCAAGCCGTACGCGGATTCCTTCTGGGCGGACAATAACATCGAGCTGGTGCGGGATTTTGTGGAGGAGATCGACACGGCCAACAAAATTCTCCGCTGCCGCAAGCGCGCTTCGCTGTCGTACGACATCCTCATCCTCGCGACGGGATCGCAGACGCGGTACTTCAACTGGCCGGGGGAAGACCTGAAGGGCGTCCAGGGGCTCTACGGCATCCCGGATCTCGAATCCATGGAGCGCGACACGAAGGGCATCGAGCGCGCCGTGGTGCTCGGCGGGGGGCTCATCGGCATCGAGATGGCGGAGATGCTCCACACGCGGCGGATTCCGGTGACCTTCCTCGTGCGAGAGAAGAGTTATTTCGATTTCGTGCTGCCGGCGGAAGAATCGTCGATGATCAACGACGAGATCCGCGCGCACCATGTCGATCTGCGGCTCGGCACGGAGATGAACGAGGTGCTGGGGGACGCGGACGGACGCGTACGCGCCGTGGTGACGAGCAAGGGGGAGGAAGTGCCCTGCCAGTTTGTGGGGATCGCGACGGGGGTGACGCCGAACGTGAGCGTGGTCGCCCGCTCGGAAGTGGAGACGAATCGCGGCGTCCTGGTCAATGCGTTTTTCGAGACGAGCGCGCCGGACGTCTACGCGATCGGCGACTGCGCCGAGTTTCGGGAAGACGGGATCGGCTACCGGCGGATCGACCCGCTCTGGTATACCGGCCGGCAGCACGGCAAGGCCGTCGCCCGGATCGTGTGCGGCGAGCGCGTGCCGTACGAAAAACCGCCGTACTTCAATTCGGCGAAGTTCTTTACGATCGAATACCAGACCTACGGTCAGGTCGATGCGCATCCCCCGGCCGGCGTGCGGTCGGCGTTCTGGAAACATCCCTCCGGCAAAAAATCGATCCGCATCAACTACCGCACGAGCGACGGCGTGGTCCTCGGCTTTAACCTGCTGGGCGTCCGCTTCCGGCACGCGGTCTGCGAGCGCTGGCTGCTGGAGGGGCGGACGTACGACTTTGTAATGCCCCGCCTCGACGAAGCCGGCTTCGACCCGGAGTTCTATCCGCAGTATGCCAAAAAACTGGCGAAAGCAGGTTGACGGCGATCTGCTCGAATTCCCTTTTGTATTTATAAATTTGCATTTCCATCCCATGTCCTACGACGTCAGCTTCCAGCTCACCAGTCCTGCCTCGCGTTTCGATGGGGTGGAAAAAGCCGGCATGGCGCTCGTCGGGTTCGGGGCCCTGGCGTGGATCGTGGCGCTGTTCGCCGGCGACCTCGGGCAGCCCCTCGCGGTCTTCCTGGCAGGGGCGCTGGGGATCGGCGTGGGGGCGATGATCTACTTCCGGCGCTACCTGAAGCGGCCCGCCGGCATCGACAACGACGGGCTCTGGCAGAATGCCGTCACGACCGGGATGAAGGGGATCGGGGGATGGACGCTCGGGATCGTGCTCACCGGGTTTTATTGCATCCTCTACTGGAAAGAGGGCTGGCTCGCGAACCTGATCCCGGTGTTCGACCCGCTGAGCATGGTGCTGAAGCATCAGCCGGCGGACAAGTGGTTTATGTATGGGACGCTCTACACCCTCGCCGTGCTCGTCATGGGCGTCCGGATGCTCATCAAGTATCGCTACAACCGGTACCAGATCCTGCGCACCCTGTCGGTGATGTTTTTCCAGCTCGGGTTCGCGTTTATCCTGCCCGGGCTGCTGGTGATGTTCAACCAGCCGGAGTTCTATTTTTCCTATTTCTGGCCGCTGAAGTACGATTACCTGTGGCCGGGAACGATCGACTGGCTCTCCGGCTCGGGGCAGGTCGGCCTCTTTATGATCTTATGGGGCGCCGTCATGTTTTTTGTCGCGACGCCGATTCTGACGTATTTCTTCGGGAAGCGCTGGTACTGCTCGTGGATCTGCGGGTGCGGCGGCCTGGCCGAGACGATGGGGGATCCGTTCCGGCAGCTGTCGGACAAGTCGCTGAAAGCCTGGCAGATCGAGCGGTGGACGATCCACGGCGTGCTCGTCTTTGTGGTGCTGACGACGGCGGCGCTCTGGATCAATTCCGCCACCGAGGGCGCGTTGCTGGGGGGCTTGTCCGGCACGTTTTCATCCTGGTACGGCTTTTTTATCGGGTTGATCTTCGCCGGCGTGGTGGGCACGGGCTTCTACCCGATCCTCGGCAACCGCGTCTGGTGCCGCTTCGGCTGCCCGATGGCGGCTGTCCTGGGGATGTTTCAGAAGTGGTTCTCGCGCTTCCGGATCACCACGAACGGCGGCCAGTGCATCTCGTGCGGCAACTGCTCCACCTACTGCGAGATGGGGATCGACGTGCGGTGGTACGCGCAGCGCGGGCAGAACATCATCCGGTCGTCGTGCGTGGGCTGCGGGATCTGCTCGGCGGTGTGCCCGAGGGGCGTGCTGAAGCTCGAAAACGGTCCCCGCGAAGGGCGGTACAATGGGCCGGTGCTCATCGACCGGGACAGCGTATCCATCCTCGCCGACGAGCCCATCGTAGGTCGGGTTAAGTCGCCCCAGCGACCGTAACCCGACGTTGTTTGTTTTTAGCGGTGCAGTCCGATGGCCCATCGTAGGTCGGGTTAAGTCGCCCCAGCGACCGTAACCCGACGTTGTTTGTTTTAGCGGTGCAGTCCGATAGTGGCCATCGTAGGTCGGATTAAGTCGCCCCAGCGACCGTACCCCGACATTGTTTGTTTTTAGCGGTGCAGTCCGATAGTGCCCATCGTAGGTCGGGTTAAGTCGCCCCAGCGACTGTAACCCGACGTTGGTTTTTTATAGATGGGCGCCTCACTCCTGCACCATGAACCCAGGCAGGCAAGCGGGATGATGGATATGTGCCGGGTTACGGCTGCTCGCCCTACGGGGATGCTGCGGGACTGTCGGGTTACGGCTGCTCGCCCTACGGGGATGTTGCGGGACTGTCGGGTTACGGCTGCTGTCGGCAGCCTAACCCGACCTACCCGACTGCCGGGTTACGGCTGCTGTCGGCAGCCTAACCCGACCTACCTGACATACGGGGCCACGGGGCACAGGGGGACGCTGCGTCACATGAAATGGTGAATACCAACGGTATGCCGCGGCCTCTGGGATTGTCTATCTAGAAAAAGGACGATCCCATGTTATCCCGAGTCTGGAGCAGTACCGTTATTGGCGTCGACGCCTTGCCCATCGAAATCGAGGTGCACACCCGGGGCGGGTTGCCGAAGTACATCATGGTCGGCCTGCCTGACGGGGCGGTGCGCGAGAGCCAGGAGCGCATCCTGACGGCGCTCCGGGCGAACGGTCTGCCGCGCCCGACGGGGCGGATCACCGTCAACCTCGCGCCGGCGGACGTGCGCAAGGAAGGCACGGCCTTCGATCTGCCCATCGCCATCGGCGTGATCGCGACGGCCGACGAGGCGATCAGCCAGCGCTCGCTCGACGACCTGTGCATCGCCGGCGAACTGGCGCTCAACGGCGAGGTGCGCCCCATCCGCGGCGCCCTGCCGATCGCGCTGCGGGCGCGGGCCGAGGGGAAACGCGCCGTGCTCGTGCCGGCGGAGAATGCGCCGGAGGCCGCCATCGTCGAAGGGCTGGATGTGTATCCGATCCGGAAGCTGCGCGACGCCTATGCGCTGTTGTCCGGCAACGCGCCGGCGCCCGAGCCGTACCGGCGCGACGTGTCGCTGCTCTTCGAGGAGGCGCGGCGCTATGACATCGACTTCGCGGACGTGCGGGGCCAGGAGGGCGTGAAGCGGGCGCTGGAGGTGGCGGCGGCCGGCGGGCACAACGTACTGATGGTCGGCGCCCCGGGATCGGGCAAAACGATGCTGGCGCGCCGGATGCCGACCATCCTACCGCCGCTCACCGTCGAGGAGGCGCTGGAGACGACCAAGATCCACTCGGTCAGCGGGACGCTGTCGACCCGCGCCGGCCTCGTGGCGACGCGGCCGTTCCGCGCGCCGCACCACACGATCTCGGACGCCGGCCTCTGCGGCGGCGGCGTGCATCCGCGTCCCGGCGAAATCTCGTGCGCGCACAACGGCATCCTGTTTCTGGACGAGCTGCCCGAGTTCAAACGGCAGGTCCTGGAGGTGATGCGGCAACCGCTGGAGGAAGGGCGCATCACGATCAGCCGGGCACGCGTGTCGGTCGAGTTCCCCGCGCGCTTCATGCTCGTCGCCTCCATGAATCCCTGCCCCTGCGGCCATCTCACCGACCCGAATCGTCCCTGCGTATGCGCGCCGGTGCAGGTGCAGCGGTACCTCTCCCGGATCAGCGGGCCGCTGCTGGACCGGATCGACGTCCACATCGACGTCATGCCCGTCTCCTTCGACGAGATGAGCAGCCGGAGTGAGGGGGAGGCGTCCACCGACATACGGGCCCGGGTGATGGGCGCGCGGGAGCGGCAGCAGGCGCGGTTCGCGGGCCACGCCGGCGTGTACTGCAACGCCCAGATGGGCTCGCGGCTCGTCCGACAGCACGCGGCGCTCGATCCCGAAAGCAAGCAACTGATGAAGATGGCCATCCACCGCCTGGGTCTCAGCGCCCGCGCGTACGACCGGATCCTCAAGGTGTCACGGACGATCGCCGACCTGTCCGGCGCCGAGGCGATTCGCCCGGAGCACGTCTCGGAGGCGATTCAGTACCGGGCGCTGGATCGGAAGTGGGAGCAGGGGGGAGGATGAGAAACATCGCCTACCCACTTCCCGAATGCAGAATCTAACGCATACCTATCTCGCCAGAATCATCGCCTTCGTCCACGTGGCGTTGCCGGCAACAATCCGGTAATAATACACGCCGTTGGGTAGCTGACTGCCGCTGAACTGCGCCGTATGCTCGCCGGCGGGTTTTTCAGCATCGACGACGGTCGCCACATGCTGGCCCAGCGCATTAAAGACCTCGATACGCACCGGAGCCGGACGAGGGAGGTGGTAGGTGATGGTGACCTCGCCTGAAAACGGGTTGGGATAACTCGTCGCCTGCGGCGAATCCGTGACCTGAGGCGGTTCGGGATCGCTCCCGGTAGCCACCGTCCCGCCACGCTCGAAGGCGCCGATATCCACCGAGCCGGCGTTTCTCGTTTTGTAATCGATATCCCAAAAAGAGACGATCCGATCGCTGCCGGCGTCGAGGGCGGGGCTGTCTGCTCGAAGATCAAATTTGCCCTTCTGAGGATCGCTCAGCCCGGGACTGACACCCAGCAGATTGCCTTTCAGGTCCGACAGACCGACCGACGTGCCGCTGATATTGATCGATGCGTTCCCGGGTGTTCCGTCAAAAGAAAGGTTCTTATCCCAGACCATGTCTTCGGATCCCGCGATCAGGAGCGCGCGGTTCCAGGACAACACCCCCGACCCGGGATTGGCGACGCCGATGTTGTTTCGCCAGACGGTGTCTTTCGAGTAGACCAGGCTCAACTCCCCTCGCCACGTAGCGGTACTCTGGGTGTCTTTGTTGTTGTGATACACCGTGTTGTTGAACACATCTACATGGTCGCTCTTGAACACGTGGAGGCCTTTACCGCCGTTGTTGTAAATCAGGTTGTTTTCTATCAGCGTGCGGTGCGGGTACTTCACGTTCGTGGAGCCCTCGTTATAAAAATTATCGGCGATGATGCCGTTCCCATCCGTCGTTACTCCGGGCTTGAAGCTGGCAAAAACCAGGTTGATGTTGTCGTAGCTCCGGTTGTTGCGCACGACGATG